>CAMBZY010000014.1 GCA_945872325.1 Candidatus Kuenenia stuttgartensis
TGAGCGATCCTATGCCGGGGGCGATAAGTTTCAATACCAGATCTGGGGTCAGGACGGTATCAAACTTGTCCAGCCCATCTGGCTTCTGAAATATCTACCTAATATGTTGGCCTGCCACATTTCCATCCTTTCGGATTGTCAGGGGCCATCAAATACGATCACAGAAGGCGATGCATCATCAGGGCTTGCAATTGGTGAAGCCTATCGGATTTTGCAACGAAGCCGTGCTGATGTCATGATTTCAGGCGGAGCGGATTCAAAGATTCACCCTCTCAGCTATGTTCGCGCCTACCTTCTTGGCATGATTACCAAATGGCAGGGCGAAACGACCCAGGCTTCCAGGCCATTTGATAGTCAAGCCTCAGGACTGGTATTGGGTGAAGGCTCTGGAATCGTCGTTCTCGAACGGTTGCCGCACGCCGAAGCAAGAAATGTCCGAATTTATGGCGAAGTGATCGGAATTGGATCAGGTTCCGATGCCACGATGATCGGCGCTGAACTGACCGGCGATGGAGTGGAAATAGCTTTGAGGGCTGCACTTGCAGATGCCGGGCTGACTCCCGACGATCCTGCCATCAGCCACATTCATGCCCACGGAATCGGTGTCCCGATGCTCGACAAGGCAGAAGCATCGGCCATTCGCAAGGTGTTTAAAGATCGTCCCGAGATTCCCGTGACCAGCATCAAAGGTGGTACAGGGAACATGGGTGCAGGCAACGGCGGTGTGGAAGTGATTGCCAACTTGCTTGCGATGCGTGAGGGATTCATCCCTCCTACGATTCACTGCGATTCACCGGTTCCTGAATACGGCCTGAATCTGGTTCGTGGCAGCGCACAGCCAGTGAAAGGCGATGTTTTCATCAGCTTGAATTTGACCCGATATGGGCAAGCCTCGTGCGTGATCGTGCGAGCGTGGCCGAAATCATCGTAAGTCGATGGTTGCTGGTTTCGGACTTTGCAATGAATTTTCTGCACGGAACTGCTGGATTGGCATCGGACAGAAGCGGTTGTTCGGATGACCCGACCCCTGCTGATACCCGTCCTGACGAGGTGAATTGAACATGCGTCGAAGAGTTGTCGTGACAGGTGTGGGTATGGTGACTCCCATCGGTAAAGATGTTGAGCAGACCTGGAAAGCCCTCCAAGAGGGGCGAAGTGGAGTTGGCCCGATCACTCTGTTTGAAGCGGATACGTTTCCAACCAGAATCGCGGCTGAGATTCATGATTTTGACCTGAGTCAATATCTCGACAACGCCAGTGAGTGGCCAGCTTTATCACGAAATTCGATATTTGCGGTCGCAGCTGGTCAGATGGCCATGAACGACGCCGGTCTTTCGAATTCCGACCTGGAAATGGATCGATCGAGAATCGGAGTTTATTTGGGAGCAGGCGAAGGCCAGCAGGACTTCCCTCACTTCTGCGCCTCCGTGCACAGCGGCACGATTGATGGTCAGGTTCACAAAGACACCTTCATTCACAACGGTGTTGACATACTTGAGCCATGGGCAGAATCCGAGCAGGATCCTGGGACACCGACAGCACACGTTGCCGCCATGGCGAATGCCAAGGGGCCTAACTATACGTGTCTGACCGCCTGTGCAGCAAGTTCACAAGCGATTGGCGAGGCTCTGGAGCAGATCCGTCGAGGCGATGCCGATGTGATCCTTTCCGGTGGTACCCACAGCATGATTCACCCATTTGGGGTGACTGGATTTATTCTTCTGACGGCCCTTTCCACCAGTAACGGTGAGCCACACAAGGCGAGTCGTCCGTTTGATAAAGACCGGAACGGATTCATTCTGGGCGAAGGCGCCGGAGTGGTTGTTCTGGAAGAGCTGGAGCACGCAAAACGTCGTGGAGCAAGAATCTACGGCGAATTGATCGGATATGGATCGACGGCTGATGCCTTCCGGATCACCGACAGCCACGATGAAGGCCGAGGCGCCATTGCGTGCCTCAAGGAAGCCATGGCCGATGCAGGCGTAAAGCCTGAGGACATCGACTATATCAACGCTCACGGCACAAGTACGGAAGTGAACGACAAGATCGAAACACTGGCTATTAAAAAAGCCTTGGGCGAAGCGGCCTATAAGATTCCGGTCTCGAGCACGAAAAGCATGATGGGGCACCTGATTGCAGCGGCCGGTGCCGTAGAGGCGATCATTTGCCTTTTGGCGATCCGTGACGGTATCATGCCACCAACGATCAATCTTGATTGTCCATCCGAAGATTGCGACCTGGATTACATCCCCCACGTGCCTCGTCACGGGCAAGTGGATGTGGCCCTTTCCAACAGCTTCGGTTTTGGCGGTCAGAACGTGAGCCTGATCTTGCGCCGGTATGTGGACTGATTTCTGTCAGTCCTCAATAGTCACTCCGACTTGAAAGCATCATGAGTTCCACAACTTTCGTTAAATCCAATCGGAGCACTCCAAGGTGGATTTAAAGCTATTTGCCGAGATCCTCCTTGGCCTTCTGGTCATGGCTATCTTGTTCGCGATTTGGTGCGACCAGCGTTACAGTCGTCGCATTCTTTTGCCCAAGATCACCGAAAAGCCAATGTTCATGGCTCTACGGGTACCTCCGTGCGAGGATGGCGAAACCGTAAAGTTCAGCACGAAGGATGGAAAGCTTCTGCGCGGCGTTTATGTCCGCACAACGGCTGAGAAACGGCTCGGGACCATGGTTTTCAGCCACGAATATCTCGCCGACCGCTGGAGTTTTCAGGTGTATGCCGAAGGTGTTCGGGAAGCGGGTTTTGATATCTTCAGCTTTGACTTCCGCAATCACGGCGAAAGTGCCGATGATCCGACCCACCCTAGCCTTCCGTGGTTGACAGATCGTGAATTCATGGACCTGGAGGCCGCTCTGGATTACGTCCGGAGCCGTCCTGATCATGATGAAACGGGTGTGGCCCTTTTCGGTATCAGCCGGGGCGGAAGCGTATCGCTTGCCATGGCTGCCAGACGTACGGATGTCTGGGGCGTGATCACCGATGGTGCGTTTCCCACGGTGGGGACACTTGTTCCCTATATGATTCGATTTGCAACGCTTTACGTTAAGATGGGAAGTATTGTCGAGAAGTTTCCGACCTTCATCTTCCGGTTCATCGGCTACCGAGGTATCTCCAAAGCTGAGAAGAAATACGGATGCCGATTCCTTCACCTGGAATCACTTGTCGGAAGAATATCGCCTCGTCCATGGCTCGCCATTCATGGTCAGGCTGACAATTATATCACGACCGATGTTGCGGACCGACTGTTCCAGATCGCCAGTCAGCCCAAGACAATGTGGGTTGTTCCAAAGGCGAAACATAATCGGTCCCAACAGATTGACCCAGAAGAATACAAGCGGCGGATCACGGAATTTCTTTCCAATCACGCTCCGTCGCGGCAGGCTCTGATTGCTGAAGAAACATTTCAGCGGCTTGCTCATCAGGATAATACGAACGGCCTCTTAATCCAGGCTTCAAATTCCTGACTTGCTTGAATGACTTATCGCAGTTGATTTGTCTCTAACTGGTTTTTGAATCATGACATGAGTCAGATCATGGTTATCTAAAGCAACAACGAGCGTCTATTTCAGGCTTGATGGATTGCTGAATCGTCCATCAAGGCTCTATAATCCGAACACTGGCCTTTCGTGAAAATCGTATGAAGCGATCTTTGCAATCTGGCCGATGGAATATCGGTATCGCCCGTGTCGGAGACCCGTGCGAAGCCATGTTGCCCGGAAATGGTCCGGTCTCTCTTACTGGATCCAGTTCACCTGGCATGGAGTCATCCGACGATCATGGCTGAATTACATCACGAATGCGGTATCGCGGCAGTCTATCTAAGACCATCGGACACCACATCCGCAAGGTTGCCGAATGGTTTGACGCACCCGGATCAGGTGGCCCGAATGGTTCCACGGATGCTGCTTGACATGCAGAACCGTGGTCAGCTTGCTGCTGGGATGACAAGCTACAGCCCAGTGCGTTCATCCATCCTTGCGACCCACAAAGACCTTGGCACTGTGGCCGAAGCGTTTCGCATGAACGCGAAGCCCGAATTCGAAGCCCTGATGAGCCATTTGGGCGGCCCTGCTGCGATTGGTCATGTGCGTTACGCCACCTGTGGTACCGACGATCGCGACGCGGCACAGCCGTTCGAGCGCGATCATGGCCGCAAATTCAAGTGGTTTTCATTCGCATTCAATGGTCAGTTGACCAACTACGCCCAGCTCAAACGTGACATGCTCGCCAGTGGCGACTATCACCTAAAGCGTGATCTAGACACGGAAATCATTCTCCACTCCATCAGCCATGAGCTGCAGTCGGCCGAGGCCCCGATTGACTGGGTTCGAGTCTTTCGGAACCTGGCCCAGAAGTTTGACGGGGCTTATAATATTGTCCTGATGACGGCGGCTGGAGAGATGATCGTGGCTCGTGATCCGCTCGGAATTCGCCCCCTTTGTTTTGCCGAGGAAGGGCCTTTGTTTGCCGCAGCAAGCGAGAGTGTCCCACTGGCGAACCTTGGTTTCCATAGGATCCGTTCGCTGGAGCCGGGCCAAATGGCGATCATTTCGCCCAAGGGAATTCGCTACGAGCGATTTGCTGAGAGCCCGCGACACGCCCACTGCTTTTTTGAGTGGATCTATTTTGCGAACGTAGCCAGTACTCTCGACGATCGCTCTGTGTATCTCAGTCGGGCGATGCTTGGGAAAGAACTGGCCAGACTCGAAGATGTCACGCTTGATTCCGATACCATCGTCGTTCCTGTCCCTGATACGGCCAAGGCCGCAGCCGATGCCATGGCTTACTCCCTGGGCGTCCCGTCTGTGGAAGGATTGATGCGTAACCGATATTTGGGCCGGACATTTATTGAAGGCAATGCGGATCGGGCCTCGAAAGCACGCCTGAAGTATACTCCCCTTCCCGAAGTCCTTTCTGGGAAGAGGGTTCTGCTGGTGGAGGATTCGATCGTAAGGTCCACCACAATGCGAGCCCTGGTTCATGAGATTCGGAACCGCGGTGGAGCCAGGGAAATCCATTTGAGGATCGCCTGTCCTCCGATTATCGCACCCTGTTATTATGGAATTGATATGTCTCAGCGGGCCGAGCTTTACGCTCCAAAATTCCTCGATGAAAACGAGGGCCGACTGACAGTCGAGGTTCAAGCTCAAATGGCGGCTGATTTGGGAGCGGACTCGCTTAGATATTTGCCAGTCGAGGCTTTGGCCAGATCCGTGGGGTTGCCACCTGAGCGTTTGTGTCAGGCATGCGTCACCGGAGATTACCCAACTCCAGCCGGCCAGGAGCTTTATCAGATTGACCTCGACCAGGATCTAAAATCCAAAAACCTGTCTTTGCCAGGCTGTGGCTCTCTGAACGGCGGTGAACTGGTCAGTTCAGGCGCAGCACGTAGGGCCTACGAGTAATTTTACGATTAGAGTCGTAAGTTGATGTAGAATCAGAGATTTCTGATTCTATTACGCTCTCATTCTGAAATCTGGAGTTTGAGCCTGAGATTTTGGGCGGAGCCCAACGGCGATTCGTAATCCTTAAATAGACAGCATGTTATGTAGTCCATTTCCCCTGACATTGGGGGCTTTGGCTATGATGGTACAAACCGGATTCCGGGGTGGTCTTCTCCGGCACTATCGTTTTCGGGCCAAAGGCCCGTGATTCTACTGCAGGCCAACGGCCTGAGACTTTGCCAGGCTCCAAGATTGCTTGCGACCTGAAGGGTCGCGAGATTCGTGATTAGGAGGGATCTGGCCGTAATTTATTGTTTAGGAACGGGCAGAAAAGAACTTCCGCTTTTTAGGCCAATCGTAGCCAAGCACAACTTGGCTTTTATCTAGCCGGACTTGGCGCTAGCCCCGGTGATTAATTTTCTGCGAACCGGGGGCTATCGCCCGGCGGCTAGATTCAAAGACCCCGGTGATTAATTTTCTGCGAACCGGGGGCTATCGCCCGGCGGCTAGGTTCAAACCAAGAAACCGATGGCTATCGCCTCTTATCTAGCCGGTCTTGGCGCTAGCCCCGGTTAATTGGTTTTAAAAACGGGAAGTTATTTTCGGCCTGATCCTTAAAAAGGTTTGCGCAGCATCTTCAGCGGCACGCTCAAAGGCACAGTGGTGGCCTTCCAGGCCACAACCGACTTTTTGGGGTCGTACCTGTCCCCAGACCGCTGACCTTGGGCTGTAGAATCGCGGCCCTTCAGGCCAAAACCACAAACCATTTCGTAGGTTAGTTTTGTGTCATGAATCCGGAATCAGAACCTATCACTCCAGTCATATAAATACGAACACCCTCAATGCCATCACCCCGGACTCCAGCATGAGCCAAGTTTTTTCGGCTTGATCTTTTCAGGGGATCTGTTATCAATCGATCAAATAAAACGGGTTAGCATCACCAGCGTCGAAGGATTGACTTCCATATGATCACATGGATTGACGAAGAACTCAAAGGCCTTGAGCTTGGCGACTTTCGACTCAAAACTCGTATGGCGTCCTTATTATCAGATATGTGTAAAAAGCCAAGTCTCAGCTTTCAAGCCGCGTGCAGTGGCCGAGTGGAATCGCAAGCCGCATATCGTTTCTTCTCAAATGAAAAGGTCACCTTTGATGCCGTTTTAGCTCCACATATTCGATCATCAAGAGAACGTGTTTCAAAAGCCGAACGTGTTCTGCTGGTCCAGGATACAATGGAAATTGAGCTTCAATGGCATGAAATGAAAGTGGAAGGCGTAGGCGAACTCAGGCCAGGTGTGGACGGCGTTTTGGCCCATATACTACAGGCATTTACAGCTGACGGCACACCTCTCGGTACCGTGCATGCGGAAATTATCAATCGCACCCAGGGACTTTCAGCCGATCTGCCGGAGGTGATGAAAGCGAAACAAAAACTCGAGCCTGTCGAGGATAAAGAAAGTTCTCAATGGCTGAGAGCGGTGAGGCAGGCACGCGGGATTTCTGATGCAAACCCTCATGTTGAATGCATTTGTTTGAGCGACAGTGAGTCGAATATTTATGAGATTCTGGCTGAACCCAGGGGTGAAATTCATCCGCTGCACCTGATTGTTCGGGCGTGTCAAGATCGCGCATTGCCCAACAACGAGGAGCAAACGCTTCGCAAATCCTTGATGAAATCGGAATTGCTTTACGAAGCTAATTTTCATGTTGTAGCCGGCAAATCTTTGATAAAGTCAGAAACACAATCCCGAAAAATGAGCGTGGAAGGACAGGACGTGACGCTTGAAGTCAGGGCGAAGGAAGTGGAATTACACCCTCCGCATCGGAACGGTGAAAAGCTGGAACCCATTAAAATAAATGCGGTTATGGCCAGCGAACCGAATCCAGTGGAAGGTGGATCGAGCATTGAATGGATTTTATTGACAACGCTCCCGATTGATACGCCGGAAGCTGTGCGCAAGGTGGTGGAATCTTACAGCGGACGATGGAATATTGAGTTGTTTTTTCGCATATTGAAATCAGGCTGTCGGATTGAGGATCGTCGCTTTGAGCATATTGACCGGTTTTTAAGTTGTCTGGCGATGTACATGATTGTGGCTTGGCGGAGATGTTTTGTGACGATGATTGGCCGGGAATATCCGGAGATGAACTGTGAGATCGCATTTGAGCCATCTGAATGGAAAGCGGTGTGGGAGGTGGTGAAACGTACGGATCCACCAGCGACCCCGCCAAAATTGGAGACGGTCGTGCATCTTGTGGCGGAACTTGGAGGCTGGCTAACTCGAAAAACGAGACACCCAAGCTCGCAAGTGATGTGGATTGGGATTCAAAGAATGCAAGATTTCGCGACAGGTTGGGAGATATTTGGCCCGGAGGCCAAAAAAAGTCGACGCTGACTTATGCGTAACAACGGGGTCAGGGAAACGTGCCTAAAAACACACACTTCTGATCGTGATCGTGGAATAATGTCGTCATTGCATCATAGTGATTACCGAAGACTACCCGTCGGAACCGGCATGACACGTGGTTTTTTATCATCATCAACACGGTTGGCTTGAGCCAATGTTATTGATTTTTGGCGGAGGAGGCCCTAATAATCACCTTATCTAGACAACTGTATCCAGATATCGCATCTGGCTTCAGTTCCATGGATTTGCGAACCGGATCGCAGTCATGGGCTTGTCTCGATATCGATTGCACGAGGCTCGCTAATGAATCGCAAATGGTTTTCTGCCATAGGGTTGACCCTGTTAGTCGCATGTGTGGCCACGCTTCGGCCGATTTTGGATGCCAATGGTTTTGGAGGCCAGTCAAAGCCTCCAAAACGAGTCGAACTGTCGCAGAGTCGCAATTCCAGGCTACCTGCTCCCAAGCCTCCAAAGCCGCCAGTCAGCCCTCCTTCTGCACTTGGCCCTAAGTATGCTGTGCTGGCCTATAACGACCTCGGGATGCACTGCATGAATCCCATGTTCGGTGAGTTCTGCCTGCTTCCGCCCTTCAATACCATGCATGCAACGGTGATCAAACGTGGTTCTGAGCCTGAGATTGTGACCAGTAACTCGTCGATCACTGTGAACTATGCCGTTCCCGGTAATACGATTTCCTCCACCAAAACCGACTTCTGGGTCTTTGCCTTGAAGCTGTTTGGAGTCAACCCCGCACCCAACATCGGTCTGACAGGCAACGGGCTTTCCGGCACGATGATTCCGATGAGGAATGACGGTCGATGGGAAGCGACCGGGATCCCGATGACGGATAAAATGGACCCAGTCCTTGGTGCCGCCCCAGTGATCAATCCATTTCCGGTTTCAAGGATTGAAGTACGCGACAAAAAAACGAAGGCCGTACTGGCCTGGACCAAAGCAGTGATGCCCGTTTCCACAGAAATGGCATGTAACACGTGTCACAACACGCCTGGGATGACCGTGGAATCCGACATCCTTTCCGACCACGATCGTCTGCACAATACAAATCTGATGAATAGCAAGCCTGTATTGTGTGCAGGTTGCCATGCTGATCCCGCTTTGGGGGCACCCGGCAAACCCAACATCCCCAACATGTCGCTTGCCATGCATAGGGCCCATGCTCCACGGATGGCCAATGTCAAAGCTGCTGGAGAGAACACCTGCTATTCCTGTCATCCGGGAAACAAGACTCAGTGTCAGCGTGACATTCACTCCGCCAGAGGTATGTCGTGCGTGGATTGCCATGGCGATGAATTCGCGGTCGGTAACCCTGCCCGCCGTCCCTGGGTGGACGAACCTCAGTGCGGATCGTGCCATAAGAGCAGGAAGCCGAATTTTGATTTCGAGCCTCCCGGAGTGCTTTACCGTAACGCCAAAGGTCACGGCGGAGTCGCTTGTGCGGCCTGTCATAGTTCACCACACGCCATCACACCGACTGTGACTGAACCTGATAATGAACAAGCCAACCTCTTGCAAGGCTTTGCTGGAGTGATCCGAGACTGTAAAGTCTGTCACAAGACGATGCCGAAAGAGAAGTTCTTTCATAAGATCGATGATTGACATGGCCATTCGTTGAGCATGTGGTGAGTTTCGAGACCGTGTCCAGATTCAGGCCTGAGTGTTGCATCATCTGCTACTCAGGCCATTTTGTTGGCTCAGAGAGAATGTGGAGTGATCAGTCAAGCTCGTTAAATTCGGAGAAATCGTTACCTGGTGGTTTTAGAACACATGATGTTGGACTTGACAACCTACCGATCATAGAATGAAAAGAGCGGACCCTTTTTGAGAACCCTTTTGCCGTGTCAGGGTTTTCGATTTCCAAAAAGGCCGCATCCCATTGCAGAGGCGGCGGGGAGAGATTTCCAATGATGCTCCAGACGTTTCTCAGCCGATTCACGGTCAATTCAACTGCTCCAGTCCAGATCATGATCTTTGGATTGGTGTCGATCGTCTTCGGCAATAATCCGTTGTCCGCCCAGAATACGTATAACCCGTATGAGCCTTATAATAGCCAGTTTCGCGAGTATGCACGTCCAGGCGGATTGAATCCGTTTGATGCGATGCCGACGAACCGTTCTCAGAACAGCACTTATGAGAGCGAGATGGACCGTCTGATTGGCGGTCGTGAGACTGAATCAGGGCGGTCGCGTGATACGGATCGTTACTATAACGCTTATCGCAAATACGACGAGCAATTCAATCGTCTTTACAAGCCAAATCAAGACGTGGACAAACTTTACAATCAACGTAAAACGTCACGCGAGACGGTTTATTTCAAGGCATTGCGTGAGAAAGATCCAAAGAAAAAGGCCGACATGATGCGGGCTTATGCCCGGGGCGAAAACGCCGACACCATGCAGGAAGACATGAAGCCGAATTCGAGGACATCCGCAGCCGACAAGCGCAAGACCAGTTCTCCCACAACCAAGAGTCGTTCGGGCAGTTCGACAAGTCGGAGTGGTTCCTCAGGCTCACCTGCATCACGCCGTCCTTCCGGTTCAGGCAGAGGGCTTCTGGGTGGATCAAGAGACGAGGATGATGACGTCGATTCAGACCGATCGGATTCTTTGACGGATCGCAGTGGTCGGCTCTCCGAAGAAATGCGACCTTCAAGCCCTTCTAGAGGTTATGGGTCTTTGAAGAGCCGTGAGGAACAGAAGAAGGCGAACTCCTCAACAAAGCCTTCATCAGCCGGCCTTGGATTACCCAGCTTGCCTGGCTTACGGCCTTGATGGGGTTGATGCACAAGAACTTGATCATTCTTGACTCACCACCCTTGTTTTCAAAGTAGAGTTTAGTAAACTAGTGCTACGTCGATGCGAATCCCGGCAAGGGATTCGTTTTTCTTGGGACTGGGATTGTGAATCCGTTCACAAGCCCGGCAGACACGGAACGAGATATGCTGACAACAGTCGACCCACTTCTGATCTTCCTGACTGTGGCGATCATCACAGGCACGGCGATTATCGTTCTCAGCCAGTTCATCGGGCCCCGTAAAAACACGGCCGTGAAACTGATGCCATATGAGTCGGGTATGGACCCAATCGGTGACGCCCGCCAACGGTTCGACGTACGATATTATCTTCTGGCCATTGCATTCCTGCTGTTTGACGTAGAATTGCTCTACCTGTATCCATGGGCCGTGACGCAATGGCGAATCGGTTCCGAAGCTGCCGCTGCCACAGCAGGTTATGCCTCTGTAGGTCTCCCTCCAGCCTTTCGTGGACTGGTGTTTGCTGAAATACTCGTGTTCGTGGTCGTTCTGGTGTCCGCATACGCTTATGCCTGGCGAAAAGGGGTTTTTCAATGGCGGTAACACCCAAAGGCTTCGAACTTCCTGGTAAGTCAGGCAAGTCAAGCAGTGGCGTTTTTGCACCTGAAGGAACGATTGTCACATCGCTTGACGCCGTTGTGAACTGGTGCCGCAAGAACAGTCTCTGGCCGATGCCGTTTGCCACAGCATGTTGTGGAATTGAGTTGATGGCTGTCGGATCAAGCCGATTCGATATCGCTCGGTTTGGTGCCGAAGTTATGCGGTTTAGCCCACGCCAATGTGACTTGATGATTGTTGCTGGCCGTGTTGTCATGAAAATGATGCCGGTTTTGCAGCGAATCTGGCTTCAGATGCCTGAACCAAAATATGCGATCAGCATGGGTGCCTGTGCTTCCACGGGTGGGATCTTTGATACATACGCTGTTGTTCAGGGCGTGGATCGATTCATCCCGATTGACGTTTACATCCCAGGATGTCCACCGCGTCCTGAGTCGATCTTAAGAGCGGTGATGGACATGCAGTCCAAGGTTCAAAAGGGTGGTAGTGCCCTTGGGAATCAGGGTTTGCCTGAACTCCGCCAGATGGAAGAGCAACTCATTCAGATTCGTACACGAGCAGGGTTGCCTGGCGTTGCGACAGAACGTGCTGACGAATCACGTTTCGGCTACCGTCTTCCAGGCGGAGAATCGCTTGTAGGCCGTACGGAAACACGCTAAGTCAGGTCGATCCACACTTCGAGACACGTAACAGACACGCATTCATGACGACCAAACAAACATCCAAGCCATTACCTGATGCCACTTTGGCCCGCATACGGAAACGATGTGGTGAAGGTGTTTTCAGTGTCTCATCGCATCTCGACAACCTTCGTCTGTATGTTCCAGGCAGTAAGCTCGTGGAACTGGCGACGATTCTGCGAGACGAGTTTGGGTTTCACCTGACTGAGCTTGGTGGGGCAGATTATCTGGGCTATCCAGGCAGATCCCCGGCAAGTCACCGGTTTGAAGTCCACTATGTACTTTTGAACTACGATACTGCTGAGCGATTGATTCTGAAGTCAGGTGTCAGCGATCCTGATCCCACACTCCCGACACTGGTGCCTGTCTGGCTCGGTGCAGGCTGGATGGAACGGGAAGTTTTTGACATGTACGGTATCGTGTTTCAGGGCCACCCTGATCTCAGGCGAATCCTGATGCCAGAAGAGTTTCAGTCGTTCCCGCTCCGGAAAGACTACCCGCTGCGTGGACGCGGCGAACGCCACAACTTTGAGAGAGTCACCCGCGAGGATTCCTAATCCTCTGCTGGTCTGAGTGCTTCCATCTGTCCCAGGTCATATTGCCCAGGTTTTGCAGGATACAACGTCATCATGCCGGTCAACCTGCTCGACGAGCCCGACATTCAGGCCGAAAATCGAGACTACCACTGGACGCTCAACTTCGGTCCGCAGCACCCTGCTACGCATACGACGTTGCGACTCGTGCTCGAACTTGAAGGCGAGACCATTCTCAATGCCATCCCCGACATCGGATATCTCCATTCCGGTTTCGAGAAGCTTGGGGAACACCTGAATCTGAATCAGTACGTGACCGTCGTGGACCGCAAGAACTATATCAGCCCTCCCATGAACGAGGTGGCCTGGCATAATGCGGTCGAAAAGCTCCTTGAAATTGAAATCACGCCGCGTTGCAAATACATCCGCGTCATGATTGGCGAACTCGCCCGTATTTCAGATCACCTTTTGTGTACAGGTGCTGCTGCACTTGACCTTGGCGCATTTACGGCGTTTCTGTTTGCGTTTAACCTGCGTGAGATGATCTATGACATTTATGAAGAGATGTCAGGATATCGATTCCACCCAGGTTACACTCGGACAGGTGGGGTCATGTTCGACTTCACAGAACGAGTCACAGGCCGGATTGAAAAATTCCTTGTCACACTTCCGAAGATCCTTGCGGACATGGAAAAGCTCCTGTTCCGGAACAAGATTTTTATCGAGCGGATGCGTGGTGTGGGTGTCCTGTCCAAGGCCGATGCGATGGCTTACTGTGCTTCAGGCCCAATCGCCCGTGCCAGCGGCGTGACTTACGATCTCCGCAAGGATGAGCCTTATCTGGCTTATTCCGACTTCGAATTTGACGTTCCTTACGCCACAGAGGGTGACTGTTACGCCCGGTTCCATGTGCGTATGGAAGAGATGGTTCAGTCGGCCCGGATTCTGCGTCAGGCTTTGGATAAACTCCCATCAGGGCCGGTCAATGTCCCGATCGCTGATAAGTTCCCAATGCCTGATAAGGGTACAACTTACGGGAGCATGGAAGGCTTGATCCAGCACTTTGAACTGGTCATGCCGAATCGCGGTTTCCAGACTCCTAAAAAAGAAGTCTATGCGGCTGTGGAAGGTCCGAGTGGTGAACTCGGCTATTACCTGATTTGTGATGGGACTCAAGTGGCCTGGCGGACTCGCACACGTCCACCGGCGTTCGTCCACTTCCAGCTTTTCCCTCACATGATCAAAAATCACATGATCTCTGACATCGTCGCGGTTCTTGGGTCACTCAATATCATCGCCGCCGAACTGGATCGTTGAGAATACGGGAATCTTGAGAATCATGTCCACGACCAGCACATCACTTGACAGCCCACGAATGTTGCCTGAATCCGTCAGGCAAAAAATTGAGGCATATATACCACGGTACCCAAGCAAGCGGGCCGTGACATTGCCGGCATTGCATATCGTGCACTCGCACTTTCGATGTGTGCCTTATCAGGCGATGAAAGAGATTGCCGAAATTCTCGAGATCGCACCTGCCGAGGTGGCTGACACGATGAGTTTCTATGGGTTCTTCCCACAGGCACCTCTGGGCGACGTTCGCGTCTGGGTTTGCCGTTCAATATCCTGTATGCTCCGTGGTGGCGACGAACTGCTTGAACATGCCTGCAAAAAGCTTAACATTGAAGCCGGTCAGACGACTTCTGATGGCAAGCTGACGGTCGAATTTGCAGAATGTCTGGGGATTTGTGATCACGCACCCGCGGCCCTTGCCGACGACGGTCGGGCTTATGGCCCACTCGATGAAGCCGGCGTTGAGAAAATGCTTGAAGAATTGAAAAAAGGGCCAGTTCCTCCAGAATCCCTCTGATTTCTGTTTCGGAACCGAAATCCAACACAAACGATCACGATTGCCTGAGATCAAAAGCCCAGTTTTGACAAAGATGGAGTGAGAGACACAGTGGCTGCCTTTGAACCCGTACTCAGCCGAAACTGGAATAACCCGGACATTTTGTCTGTCAAGACTTACGAGTCCAAGGGCGGTTATGCAGCTTCACGTAAGGCCCTCACCACGATGTCGCCCGACAATGTGGTGGATCTTGTCAAAGCCTCCGAACTTCGTGGACGTGGTGGTGCCGGTTTCCCGACCGGCCTGAAGTGGTCCTTTCTCCCGAAGGATCGCAAAGAAACGTTCATGTGCATCAATGGCGACGAAAGTGAACCCGCCACGTTCAACAATCGCTACCTGGTCGAAAAAGATCCTCATCAATTCATTGAAGGTATCTTGATCGGCTGTTATGCCACCAAAGCCAATACAGCTTATGTTTACCTGCGATTTGAATACATCAAGGCGATTCATATCCTTGAGCAAGCCATTGCTGAAGCACGAGCTGCAGGGCACTTGGGCAAAAATATTTACGGATCAGGTTTCGACCTCGAGATCTGGTGTCACCGCGGTGCTGGTGCCTATATCTGCGGTGAAGAGACCGGTTTGATTGAATCTCTGGAAGGCAAGCGTGGATGGCCGCGTATCAAGCCTCCGTTCCCTGCGATTGAAGGCGCGTTCCGTAAGCCGACGGTTGTGAACAACATTGAAACGCTCGCTTGCGTACCACATATTGTGGAGCGTGGAGCAGACTGGTTCAAGTCCATGGGGACTCCCAAAAGCTATGGTCCTAAGCTTTACACGATCTCTGGACAGGTCAACAAGCAGGTTTGCGTCGAACTGCCTCTGGGCGTCACGACGAATCAATTGCTTGAAGATCATGCCGGTGGTGTCTGGAAGGGTCGTAAGGCGAAGGCTGCTGTTCCTGGAGGGATCAGCATGGGAATCCTGAAGAAAGAGGAGTTCGATATTCCTCTGGATTTCGAAGAGATCCGTAAGACAGGCTGCCTCGGTCTTGGGACCGCTGCCGTGACCATCATGGACGACCAGACCCGGATCATCGACTACCTTTACAACACGACGCGATTTTTCGCCCACGAATCGTGTGGTCAGTGTACTCCGTGTCGTGAAGGCACTGGGTGGCTATACAAAACGGTTAAGCGAATTCGTAGCGGTGGTGGCCGGATCGAAGATCTCGATCTGATGTCACATCTGGCCAACAACATGGGCATCACACCTGGGACCACGATTTGTGGACTGGCAGATGGTGCCGCCTGGCCGATCAAGAACGCTCTTGCCAAGTATCGTGATGAGCTTGAAGACTTTATCAAGCATAACCAAAATCCTGACTACAAGATTACGGCCGGTCAGGATGCGATCTCCAAAGGTCAGTCGCCGTTACCGACCAACACGTCCATGTTCGTTCCCGGTATCGGCCTTGCGAAGTCTCTGAGCAACTGATTCGGACCCTCTCGAAACAAGCCTAGTTCTCCTGAAACGACGGAATTCCAGATGGCGACCATCATCATCGACGGCCAGAACTACGAGCTGCCTGAAGGGGCTAAGTTCAACGCCATTCAGGCTGCACGACATTTCGGCATTGAAATTCCTTACTACTGCTGGCACCCAGCCCTATCGGTTGTAGCCAACTGTCGTATGTGCGAGATCGAGGTCGGTAGCAAAGATGCGTCCGGCGAAATCAAGATGCTCCCGCGTCTGACTCCCGGCTGTCAGACACCGGTCCGCGATGGAACCGTTCTGGTCACCGACAGCAGCAAGGTTCTCGAACACCGCAAGAACATCATGGAACTGCTCCTGATCAACCACCCTCTGGACTGTCCAGTGTGTGATCAGGCAGGCGAGTGTGGTCTTCAAGATTACAGCTATTCGCACGGCCGAGCTGAGCACAGATTTGTCGAAGAGCGGAACGTCAAGCCAAAGAAAGATGTTTCCGACCTGATCGTCCTCAATACTGACCGCTGCATCATGTGTACCCGATGCGTCCGCTTCACTCGCGAGATCACTGGTACTGCCGAACTTCAGATCATGCGTCGTGGCGATCACGGCGAAATTGCAATTTTCCCCGACCAGCCTCTGGATAACCCATTGGCCGGTAACGTGGTTGACCTTTGCCCTGTTGGTGCTCTTTTAGACAAAGACTTCCTCCATAACCAACGCGTTTGGTTCCTTTCGAAGCACGACACTGTCTGCACAGGTTGTTCGACAGGCTGTAATATCAGCTCGGAAGAAAATGCCGGTAAAGTCTGGCGCCATAAGCCTCGTCATAATCCTTACGTGAATGATTACTGGATTTGTGATGAAGGTCGCTATGGTTACAAGTCTGCCAATGCACCTGATCT
>CAMBZY010000015.1 GCA_945872325.1 Candidatus Kuenenia stuttgartensis
GCGAGCTTTTTCTCAGCCCGATCACGGCCTCTCAATAGCAATTGAAAATCTGGATCAAACACCACCATTTCCGGCTTGAACTCTGTCTCAATTGCAAATTCCGCTGACTTGCCCGGCTCCACTTTCACTGACTTGCGCACATCCTGATACTTCGATGTGTTATCCGATTTTTTCTCGTCCGGGAACCGCTCACCAGTTGCAGATGCAATCGCGACTGAAACTGCCCCACTTCCAGCATTCTTGATTTTGCCGGATACACGGTAACCATTCTCAGAAGTCTTGGTCAGAACCACATCCTCCCACTGCAAATCAGGCATGACAGAGCCTTTCACCCACTGATTCACAAACGCGTCAAATGCTGGCTTATCAGGCGCATGCACTCTCACAATATCAATCAAATCCTCCACCAATGGCGAATCGTCTGACCCGGCCGGGAATTTTTTAATCAACTCCGCCAACCCTTGATTTAAATTCTCCCGGCCCATCAAATTCGATAGCATCCAGAAAACCCATCCACCTCGTGAATATGTTACGGATTGATCCGTCGCCCTTCGGCCATCAATCTTGACCAGAGGCCGCTCATCGTCGCCCTGCCGGTTCCGCACATAATCAAATTCCATCTGCTTGGTCAACCCTTGTCGGGCATTTTCTCCATGAATTTTATCCATCAATAAAATGGCAGAATAATTCGCCAGCGATTCGCTCAGAATATTCCCGCCCGGCCCATCACCCGGTACCAGCAGATTGCCCCACCACTGGTGTGCCGCTTCGTGAGCCGTCACATAAAATGCCACATTGGAATCAGGCTTATTCAGAGTCAGAAATCCAATCGACTCGCTAAACGTGATATTTGTCGGGAACCCTTGCGCATAATCGGCCATCCCCGGAAATTCACTCAGCTTCAATTCCTGCCACGGAAATGCCCCAAACCACTCGCCATACCACTTCCGCGCAGCCTCCAGAGCCTTCAACATGTCAGGCACATTCAGGCCATGCCTCGGATCATGATAAATCGACACGCCCTCGCCCTTGGCCACAGTCCATTTACCAGCAACCACATTAAAAATCGATACCGGATGATCGCTCACCCAAATGTATTTCCGCGTTCCATCAAGCTCCTTCACCACCTGTTTCAATACACCCACACTATTGGCCTGAAAATCGGGCGGGACTGTCACTGCAATACGGGTTTTCATCTTCGTGCCGGAACCGTAAGCCGCATCCACCTTTTCCTTATAATATTCCGCTGCATAATCCCGGCCATCGGGGGTCATATCTGCATCCAGTCCCTGTCCCCGATTAAATCCAAACGCAGGCAAAAAGCTATTGGAGAAACTGGTTAATACCACCCCGGATGGGAGAATAAACTCCATGGAGCGGACCCCATTTTTACTCATTCCGCCCGGGTACGTCCCATCATATTCAAACGCGAGTTGAAACGATTCGCCTGGTTTCAATTCGGTTCCATCAGGCTTTTTGAAAACCAGCAATCCTGCACGATCCTGAGGCTTATAGCCTTTCTCATTCCAGATCCAGGTCACATTTTTCAAATGCCTGCCAATGGTCACCGGAAATTCGCTAATCGACTTGTCACGATGATTGCGAACTGTATATTTGCCCTGCAGGTGAAATGAACTTTGTTCCGGCTGAAGTACAAGATTTAAATCCAGACTGTCAATCGTCGGAATCTTTGCATCAAAGAATGTCGATACATTCCGCTTCCAGTAATCCTTGTCCAGCTTGCGGACCACAGCCCCTCCAGGCCCTTTACGTAGCTCAAGATACAACCATCCTGAGACAAAACACATGGGCAGGGCCGCCACGATTGCAGGCGCATATCGAATCACGACGGATCGGAAATTGCGCCTTGAACGGGCCTGCAATGTATCCACTTCCAGTCGATTTAATCTCACGCTGGCAAATGTCATCAGAAACACCGCCGCACATAAGGTACCAACCCGGTTCCAGACAATTGCCGTACGTTGCATTTCAAACTGGGAGATATCGCTCCAGACAACCGTCTGGCCAATCAACGACCAATTATTTGCCCAGTTCGTATAGCCTTTTAAATTCACCCAGAACGTGAGCGCCATGAACCCAAACCCGACAGCCAACGCCGCTGACCGATTCGGTGTAAATGATCGTGCAAACGCCACAAATGCTGACCAGAACAAGAATGTGGGAAACAGGAGCAAGACCCAGATACAAATCAATGGCCAGGCCTGTGGCCAAACCTGCCTCTGCCAGACCATGGCAATGCACATGCCCAGAAAGGTGCTGGCCACCACTGCAAAACCGGCTGTGGCACATGCAATCGACTTGCCCACTAGCCATGCAGAGAGCCGGATCGGTGATCCAAACAGGAACGATTCCACCCGTGCCGATCGCTCGCGTTCCATTGCATCTGTCCCAAAAAACAGGGCCAGAAGGCAGGTGCAAAACGTGACAAATGGAAACGATCGGGCTGCGAAATTACCCGACGTTACAAGTATGGTTGTATCCAGTGGCCCCGGTTGCATCACGGCATTGATTGTGGCTACAAATGCAATGATGATCCCGAACAGCCACAGACCAGGGCCTCGCATGAGATTCTTTAATTCCAGGCGGGCCACAGAATAAACATTACCCAGCCACGTCGGCCGACGAACTATCATTTGCAGATCTGCCAGTGAAATCGATGCAGAGAGCTTTTTCGGAACTTCCACCGGTTCATCCGTACCGACTGCAATCGCACGGTTCCGTCGTTTCCCAAACAGCCTGAATCGGCTCAGGGCAGGGGATTCCACCATCGATCGACTTGCGGAGGCCATCACCAAACCGGCGCTGAGTAACAACAGAGCGGCACGGCTGACAAGGAATGGCATTTCGTAATCAATGGGAGTGGTGTTATAAAATGAGGCTCCACGGTCGTCGCGCAGATAGGTCTGGCTCAGCCATTCCGTGCCTGAAGGATCGCCCAGCCGAATGACTTCTCGAATATTGGGCGGAACGCGATTGAGCAGCGTTTCCGAGAACAAAAAGCTGTAAGCCATGATCAAAGCCACGGGCGAAAGAAATACAATCACAGCATTTTTCGTACGTGCACCCAGAAAGAACGCCATCGCTCCGTTAAAAATCAACCCGGGCGCGACCATGAAAATCATCGGCCTGATGTAGTTTAATACAATCAGAGGGCCGCGTGATTCATCCATACTGGCATTCGGCAGAACATGATTAAAAAAGATTCGGGCCAGGACTTGCAGAAAAAGCATCATGAAAAGCCAAAACCGGCGGCCAGAAACTTTCCAGTGACATATGAGCGTGGCGAAAGGCCGCTGGCTCTCTGAATATCCAGTACTCGGGCTTCATAATCGCGAGGGACCGTCATCCCGGCCAGTACGGCAAAGAAAAATCCGTCGATCATGATCGCTACAATAGCACTTTGTAAGGCCTGTGCAAATTCGCTGGTCACATGGGCTTTAATGCCACCCACTCCGCTTGAACCCGACGAGATTTGAACTGCACCAATCGACATGGCCCAGGCCAGGAAGATGGTCATCAATGCCCATACAATCAAGAGCGATCTGGCCTGCGGATAGCGAATTTCATATCTCGCAACCGTCATGGCCCGCTTGATGGAAGTGACGTTCAAAGCACACCTCCAGCCACATTTTCAAGACCAGTTGCAATCGCCCCATTGCTTTCATTTTTCATGGAAATGAAATAGGCATCTTCCAAGGTCGGCGGAACGCTCTCAAAACCCACAGGCGGAGAACCTTGCTCCAGATAGATCCGTACTTTATTGGCACCCTCATAAACCATGGCCTGGGTGACGTGATATTCGTTTCGGAGATTTTCAAGCTCAGGTTGCTCGACAACACCTTCAAAAATATGTCCCTTGAGATTTTCTCTGGCATTTTTCGGAGTGGTCATTGCAACCAGTTTGCCCTTGCGAATTACGGCAAATTTCGGGCAAAGCGTGGCCACATCTTCGACGATGTGCGTCGAGAGCAATATTAATCGCCCCACGGCAAGTTCTGAAAGTAATCTGTAAAATCGCAGACGCTCCTCAGGGTCAAGGCCGGCCGTGGGCTCATCCACAATCACCAGTCGTGGGTCGCCTGCCAAAGCCTGTGCAATGCCCAGTCTCTGACGCATCCCGCCGGAATATTCACGCACCTTGCGTTTCGCTGCCTGTGCCAGATTAACACGTTCCAAGAGCTCTGAAACTAATGCTTTGCGCCCTCTTGGACCGGTCACTCCTTTGAGCTCCAGCAAAAAACTCAGCATCCGCTCGCCGGTCAGGTGGCCGTGGAAACCGAAATCCTGAGGCAAATATCCAAGCCGTTCATAATGTCGAATTCGATCTTTGGGGTTAGCCAGATCCAATGCATCGAGCGTCACTTTTCCAGACGTCGGTTCGAGCAAGCCTGCCAGAATTTTCATCAAGGTCGACTTTCCCGCCCCGTTCGGACCAAGCAGGCCAAAGAGCCCTTCGCCCATCTCTAAGGTGATGTCAGACAATGCTTTAACGGGCGGTTCACCTGGATATATTTTTGTCAGTTGCTCAATTTTCAGCATATCCGAAGTCTTCCATTCATACGAATTCAGGCGGTGATGTCCGCTGTTGGACACGTTTCTTTATAACGATTCGTCAGACAATCCACAATATTTAGAAGTGTAAATAAAAAGACTGAACGGCTCAAACAGAGCCGCTCAGATGGTCACATTCTAAAACCAATTGGGGTTATGGCTTGAGCCTGTCTACAGCAGCTGCAATACAGGCCAGTTCCACAATCTGGGCTGTGGCCCGGTCGCCATAAATTGCTTGAACAGCCTTGATGTCATTGTCTCCAACCCAGGCTGGATTCAATGTCAGGAGTCGCACCAGTTGCATTACTTTGAGCGTTTTATCGTCGAGTTTCTGGTCGTCCAGAGTTTCAAGAGTCTGCAGATCAGCATCGGTCTGGCCCAGTTCTTTCAGCATTTTACGAGCCTCCGACGCAGCCTGAGGGGCGTTGTCCAAGCGTGCACTGTACCAGAGAATCTGGCCTCTCAGAAGGGCGGGTACATTCACACCCTCGGCGAATTCCAGCTTCGTGGCACCTTCCCAGCTTTTCAGACGTGCTTGACCAGTTGTCCCTTGCATTTTAATCAGCCTGCGAAACGATGGTACCGAACGATCTGCATCTGACGATTCAAATACAAATCCCGGAGCACTTTCAGGATGATTCACAGAACTCATAAACGATGCAAAATCAGGCAGTTTTCGACTAGACCAGCCCGCCTTCCCACTTGATCCAAGCACAGTGGATGGCTTTTTAGTCGATTCCGAAGCCAGTTTCGATTGATATTCCCGATGCTCTTCCTGAGGGATATTCAAGCCACCCGTCCAGCGATTCATCGCATTATAATTGGCAATCGTCAGGAGGATTTCGCCCTGCTGATCTGAATTAAATTTCGTCGACAAATCCTTCCAGATTTCCGATGGAACTGGCTGATCAGGGCTTTTCGTCTTCAGAACGGCCAAAGTTCGAGCCGCTTTTGTAGCAACATCCGAATCCGCCCAATCTCCATCAAGTGCCGCGATTTGAGCTTCGGTGCGACCAGCCGTAGCCAGCTTCGCCTCTTGGTGGCCCAGACAATAGGCACAATTGTTGAGCCGGGAGATGATCCAGAAAAGCTCGGTTTTAAATGCATAATCGACTAGCCCTGATTGTTGAGATCGGGCTGGGAATGCAGCTGTCGACCAATCTGCAGGCAAATAATAGCGTCTCATCAGGCCATTATTCACCAAACCCAGGGTACCGGCTTTTGCGTTTTCGCGATCCTTCGCCGTCGGTTCCGGGAGCGGTAGACGTGCTTTATGACGCTTCGAGTTTTCGAGCATTTTCAGCATCGAATCACGGTCAACCGTCAGAGTAGGTGCAGACCGGTCAGGCGTGGCGCTGGTCAGATCCACCTCAGGCCCAGCAGTGAAAAAGCCTAAACAGATGAGGCTTATGGACTTCAACATTTTTCAGGTCTCACAATGATTTGGAATTTATTGGAAAATGAAGATGGTTTGCAACTCTGTGCAAACCATCCGGAAATGAATCGATCAACGATCAGCCATCCTGCCGCAAAACCAGCTTCTGCGGGGTTGTACTGATATGATAAATCGCCTGTTTTTTGACAATCCGCCCCTTCGGGCTTTTCAGCTCCAACTCGACTTGATATTGCATGTCGTTGCCAGCCACACGAGCTTCTGACGACGGCTTGTAACTGACCAGCTTGTGGCCCAGCGTCCAGTCCATGTCATTAATGACAATTCCTGGCTCTCGCATGGTTACATCGGACAGCTTTTCGCCACTTTTCCAGGCATCAAGCACGAGTTTCACAGTCTTTTCGGCTTCATTCGAGTCCGCTTGTGGGCCATTGCTGGCAGCCCCACATCCACTCGACATGAACAGTACGAACCCGACAAACGACAGGCTGACATAGCGGCTTAGAATTGAATTCATCATGGCTGAAACTCCTATTCCTGTATTTAAATCGGTTCGAATTAATAGCTGTCAGAGCTGATCACTTCGCCACCGTTGCGGGTGCCGATCGCTCTCCAGGTCACAATATTGACCGAATTCTTCACGAACCGGACCGATCCATCCGCCATCGTCATGTTCACCCCGCCTGGGTGACGGCTGTTGGACGTGGTCGCAATTCGGGCCGGTGGGAACATGCAGGAACGTGCGTTGGGAGGTGCAATGTGCCAGTAACTGGTGGTCGAGTGATAGCCGTATGTCCAAGGTGCACCAACGTTTGAGTAGCCTTGATTGGCCAGATTGCCAATCGCCGTGGCACGGCATTGGGTGTAAGCATCGTCAGGCGTGGCTGGAAAAGTCCCAGGGCGGAAAGTGTCGCTCAGGTCGGTCACAACCGAGTTATTGAAATCGCCCATCACGTGCTCGCTGAAGGCGGCCGTGTTGCTGGTTCCATCGGTAATCCCACCAAAACTGATGGACTGGGCGCTGAAGAACAGTCCGTTTGGTGGTGGTAGGATCCCGTTGTTGACATTCGCCGTATCTTCAACGCCATACCACATGGCCAGACTGGTGCCTTCATTCGCACGATAATTGATACCAGCTGACCCAAAACCAGCCATCACAAGACCTTGAGGAATTTGCGTGCTGATATCGCTGGGGCAGAGAAAAGACTGAATGGTGACGGCCGAGGCTGTCACATTCTGAATGTCATAGCTGCCCAGATTGAAATTGATGGTGTCGAAAACATTTTTTTGCTCCATGTATCCCAGAATTCTTGCGAATTGTGAGAACGGGCGAAAGGTGCCCACTTGCAGGGTTCTGCCGAGCGGCAATGCATTATTGGTATCGTGATAATTGTGCATGGCCAGACCAAGCTGCTTCATATTATTGATGCACTGGGTGCGGCGGGCGGCTTCACGGGCGGATTGAACTGCAGGAAGTAGCAATGAGATAAGGACGGCAATGATGGCAATAACCACCAATAATTCAATCAGGGTGAACCCGCGACGGCCTGTGGATGATGAACGGATCATATGGAATTTCCTCGAATCAGACGTGCTTAATGATGATTGTTTTTTCCGACTTGGTCGAGTCGATGGCCATCAACCTGGATAGACCTTCACTGACCAGTTCGCATTTTGATAAACCGAGATCCTGCAGCCCTTGTCTTAAAATCGCTATCGAACCTTAAACGCCTAGAGCTGTTTAAGTTCCGACTTGATCGAGAGAAGTTCATCGCTATCTGGACAGTCTGATCCCACCGCCAGATTGACGATGAAACAGGTCTCACAGAACGTGCGAATTCCTGGCTGAAAAGATACCAGTTGTAAGTTGAAGAAAGGATGGGCCTTAGCCGATCGCTCTCACTCAATTGGAAATCATCAAACGCTTCGAGGCGGCTTAAATAATGAATCTAAAACAGGATTCAGAGGAGTTGATTCCTGACTTGTCAAAACCCAAAGCAGGTTATGATCATCATCCCCATTGGTTGCCAAAGCCGTGCAAACCCATGGCATGGGTGATACAGGAAATTGACTTGACTCATGTTGCGAAAACGGAACAGGGGACTGCGAACGGCACAACGGACCTTCGCAAGCGACTCCCTTGAGTCTCCACGCGTCGGAGGTCGGTCCAACGGGTGCGACTGTACCGGTTCCTTCCCACGACATCAGCGACTGATTCCACTCCGGCATGTATCCCACACGTCCACAGTGCTGAGCCTGTGAAGCATTTGAGAAACCAAAGCTGACCAGACAAACCACCAGCAAACTCATCAAATGGGACCAGCAACGACCACTCACGCAGCATAGGCTACGCTTGTTGAATGTCGATGATGATGGCCCTGAGAAAAGCATCCTTGTAGGATCCTTTTTACGTTTGAGTGAGGAAGTAGCTGTTTGAGGCGTGGATTCAGACATGCGGCCGGATAAGAAATATCCTTCACATTCCACTGTATCTTTGATATGGATCAAAAACAAGAGGGAATTTTGAAAGATTCGCGAAATTTAGAAAAAGATCTTGGACGAGCTGAGCAAGGTCGATTAAAATACCAGTAGAGCCTCCTTCCTCTCAAACGATACAAATCAATTTTTCAGGGACCTCTTCATGATACGCGTACCGTTGCGCGCCATGATTGTGACGTTGGCCATTGCCACATGTGGCGCAACAAGCTGGATTGTTGTGGCCCAGCAGCCTCCTGCGGTCATCCCTGACCCTCAGCGTTTCGAAAAAAATATCTTGGCCTTCGAAAAGCTGGAATCACGAACGGCCCCGCCCACTGGATCACTCTTATTTACCGGAAGCTCCACGATTCGCGACTGGAGCCATTTGGACACCGATTTTCAAGGCCTGTCAGCTGTCGGACGTGGCTTTGGTGGGAGCCGCCTCACCGATGTCATTTTTTATCTGGATCGCCTTGTTGCTAAATCAAGCCCACGTGCGATTGTGATTTATGAGGGTGATAACGACCTTCATGAAGGTGTGAGTATTGAAGAACTTAT
The DNA here is from genome assembly GCA_945872325.1 of Candidatus Kuenenia stuttgartensis. GTDB lineage: Bacteria > Planctomycetota > Planctomycetia > Isosphaerales > Isosphaeraceae > QWQI01. The sequence goes on from CAMBZY010000015.1 coordinate 9,002, forward strand.
GGAGCACTACGACCAGTTTTACAGCAAGCTCAGAACGCGTCTTCCGGAATGCAGGCTTTACGTATTATCCATCAAACCAAGTCCATCCCGCTGGAGGGAATGGCCCGTTTCAAGTGAGGCAAATCTGAGGCTGAAATCTTGGTGTGCTTCGAAAAAAGCGACCACTTTTATTGATGTCGCCACACCCATGCTTGACCAAAATGGTCAACCTCGCAGAGATCTATTCAGCCATGATCGCCTGCACATGAATCGCAAAGGTTATCAGGTCTGGATCGATGTGATGAAACCCTTGATTTTAAAGGCTGAAGGAAATTCTTAAGCGGAGTTCGCAACGGAAAACTGATGAATATTCTGACTGTTCATGGTGATTTGCTCGATCAACCCGTGGAAGTCATCGTAAATGCCTGGAATCGCAACATCATTCCATGGTGGTTGCTCTTACCGCAAGGCGTCTCAGGCGCGATTAAAAAAAGGGGCGGTCTGGAGCCGTTCCGCGAACTGGCCCGTCTCGGACATATTCCGTTGGGTGGTGCCGTAATCACAAGTGCTGGTCGATTACCATTTAAAGCTATCATTCATGTCGCAGGTATCAACCTCTTTTGGAGATCGTCCAAACAATCCGTCCAGAATTCGGTACAAAACGCCATGAAACTTGTCATCGACCGCGGATATCAATCGGTTGCATTTCCATTGATAGGTGCTGGCTCAGGTGGAGGCGATCAAGCGACTGTCATGAGCTGGATGACGGAAGAGCTTGGAAAGATCGACTTTGAAGGTCAAATCGTTCTGGTAATTTATGAGAAACCGAAGAGAATTCCAAAAACCTGATTTGAAATCGATTTATCGTAAACATTTAATACGATGTATGGTATATTAAGTGCAAAGGGCTGGGTGTCACGACCGATATGAAGAAGCTTTTTATCGGTAGCGATTGCCCATCCCAATCTTCCTCTGATGCTCGAATAAGAAATCAGAAATCTGGTCAGAAAAACCGAGTCTATACTCATCTTGTTCCCAATCAACCTGCAAAACACGTGTATCCAGCGAATCATGTCTAAATCGTCATCCATTCAATTCCTGGTATTACGCCTCGCAAGCCTCTTCCATGCAGGCGTTTTTCTTGCTCTGGCAGGCTCTCTCATCGGCTTTTTTGGCTCTCTGCACTTTTTTTTAGACCTCTTCAGCAATTTTCGATTGAGCTACGCCGCCGCCCTCGCCCTCGGGTTTATTCTCGCTGCATTTACTAAAAAACGTCGACTGGCTTATCTATGGGCTGTTGGCTTTATCATCAACGCTGCACCGATTGCGCCGTTTTTCGTACCGCCGCAGACACAAATAAGCCCTACCGACACGCCTCTCCGCATCATGTTCGTCAACGTCCTGCGGAAGAATCCTGATAAACAAGCCGTGATTGATGCGATTCTCAAAGCCGATCCTGATATCGTTGTGGCTGTTGAGGTTGATGAACTTTGGGGCGATGCCCTCACCTCAGGCCTGGCCAGCCAGTGGCCTCATTCAAAAGTGGCGGACAGGTCTGACAACTTTGGAATTGCAATTTTCAGTCGTAAGCCACTTTTAAATATCAACGTTTTTGAAAGCCCTGGAAATTACGTTGCAAGTCTTCGCGCTGAGTTGCAATTGGGAAATCACACCACCGTGATTTATGGTACCCACCCGTTCCCTCCCATGTCTCAATTCACTCACGATGGCTGGCAAGTGCATATGGCTGATCTCGCAAACCGGATCCTTAATGAAAAAGAGCCCGTTATTTTAGTCGGCGATTTCAACAGCACTCCATGGTCTTCCAATTATCGCTGGTTTATGAAACGCACAAAACTTGTCGATAGCCAGAAAGGCTTTGGCCCACAGTCAAGCTGGCCTACCGAACTGCCCTATCTGGGCATCCCTATTGATCATATTGTAACTTCACCTGATATTACCACAATACGTCGCAAAATCGGCGGGCACAACGGGTCAGATCATCGACCTGTGATTGCTGATCTGATGATTCCTTAATTCTGCTTTGCCGAAGCAATTGCCAGTCGGACTGCGGAAGCGACTGCGATTGGCTGATCCACTGAAGTCAGGCGGATGTGCGTTCCGTCAGCATAAACATGCACTGTTCCGAATCCGAACCAGCGTCCAAATAGGTGCTGGCGAATGGACAGGCCTGAAATGGAGGAATTATTTACCTCGTTTACGTTCAAAGAGACCAGTCCTGAACGTGTGACAATGCGCATATTTGTGATTGTATTTCGACGTCTCATCAGCATCATCAAGGGGATCAGGGTTGGCAAAACCATCATTGCAAACAGGTAAATCAGCGAGATCAATGTTCCGCCTAAAGCCAGCCCTGGTCGATTTACAAAGTCGTTTCGGCCCGTCACTATGATACCAATAATGGTCATCAGCCAGAATAAAACCATGATCCCTGTGATGATCTGTAAAGCCACAATCGCAGCAGTCGCTGGCCCGAACTGCATTAAGACTTTCTCGCCTGGGTTCAATGTCATCGAAATATAATCGTCGGCAATATATCTCTGGTCTTTTACACCAGGATTAAAATCGCTATGGTCAAGGTCGATTGGGACTGCACTTGACCTGGGTTCCACTTCGGGTGCTCGCGATGGATCCCGTCTGGGCCTGTAAACTGGCTCTGGCTCAGGTTGTATTTGAGGTTCTACAGGAACTGGCCGAGATTGTTCGAGCCTTCGTTTCGACTGCGTTTCCAGGTATGCACGATAAACCTCGTCTCCTGGAACCGTAAATTTCCCTGAACAATACGAACATCGCTCGAACGACCCAATTTGCTCGACCCGATTCTTCAATTCAGCCTGACAATGCGGGCAGTCAAAAGCAATAAATAATTCGCCTTTCGCATTTTTCCTGAGTTTCATTGGCATTTTATGATCCCCTTCAATCTGAAACCTTGTTTTTTGGTCCAGAATTCAACTTTCGGCCTGTATTTCTACGATATGCGAATCCCTGACCAAGTCCAAATAGATGGCCCACAGCGGCTGGAAGAGAGAGTTGCATTTCGTTTGGAGATTTTGCATTTGATCTCAATGCCGCCCTCGGCTCATGCAAAAGCTGATTCTGAAGCCGATGAGCCATCAACTCAATGGCTTTACGATCTTTTTCCGAGACATTGGAGAGCTTTGAAAACAGAGCTTCGAGCTCGACTTCACGAATCTGGTCGGCATGATCGCCAAGGTTCTTTAAAACACTTGAAGCGTGCCTTTGATGCCTGAGTGCGGCCAGACAGTTCGCGGTTTCTGTTTCAATCAAATTCTGAGCTGCATTTAAACCCCCGCGTCGCTGAGCCATATTGCGTTCGACCTGGCTCTTTAAATCATCGACATTATAAAGCATGACCTGATTAAGCTGGCCAATCCGGTCGTCAAAATCACGAGGCAGGGCGATGTCGAGAATTAATGCAAGCCGGTATCGACGAGCCTTCTGAATTCGGGCGTAAACGTCCTTCTTCATGATCGGCTCAGCGCTCGCAGTCGTGCTGACCACAACGTCTGCATCCACCAAAGCCTGGCTTAACTGATCGTAGCCTAATGCAATTCCTCCGAATTGTTCGGCAAGTTGCTGGCCACGTGCTAAAGAGCGATTCACAACCACCACTCTGCCTGGCTTCAGCCCCATCAAGTGCGTTAATGCAAGTTCAGCCATTTTACCGGCACCAATAACAAGCACTGTTTTATCGTCGAACCTGTCAAAAACTTCGCGGGCCAGATCGACCGCCACGCTGGCGACAGAGAGTTTTCCTACCCCAAGGCCGGTGTTTTCCCGGACCTTTTTACCGACCTTCAAGGCATGTTGAAATACGGAGTGCAAAATCCAGCCGACACTCTGGGCACTGGCAGCAGTTTGATAAGCGTCACGCACCTGACCAAGAATCTGGCCTTCGCCCAACACCAGGCTCTCCACTGAGCTTGAAACGCGAAACAGGTGGCCGACGACTCCTTCGTCATTATAAATCGAAATATGGGCCTGCAATTCACGCGGATTGAGGCCATGAAAATCAGCCAGAAATTCCGATAGTGCTATTCCATCAAGCTTTGGGAGTGCTGGATCAGCGTGTTGAATGTCCGTGGCTGAATAGATTTCCACGCGATTGCATGTGGAAAGAATGGTAAATTCATAGCCTGGAAATTGGCTGCGAAGCCGGCGCAAGGCTTCAGCCAGCCTCTCAGCCGACATAGCAACAGCTTCACGCAGAGCAGCAGGCGTTTTTGTGTGGTCAAGGCCAATCGCGACAAGCCTCACGGAGTTCGGCCTCCCGTAACCCCTCGCGTGGTTTCATCCATCTTTGTGCCACCATGAGCCGTCGGTACAAGCCATCCGACGCCGACCCAGGTGAAGACCAGAAATCCAAATGCAAGGCTGGTCAACCACATCACCCTTTGACCACGCATCGCAGGCCGAAAGCGGGCGTGCAAGAGGGCTGCAAAAACACACCACATTGCGGCTGCGCTGAGGAGTTTAGGGTCTGTCCAGGAAATACCGATTCCCTGCGATGATCGGCCCATGGTGTAATTCAGCATCACTCCAATAAAAAGGCCAAATGTCAGCATGGGAAATGAAAGTGTGATTGCAATACGATTAATACGTTCTGACTGTTCCAGACTTGGCAATGTCAAACCCGTTCGCGATGGCTGCTTGCGTTTCAATCGCCGGCTTTGTACGCCGTACATAAGCCCGGCTGCAAATGCAACAAAGGTGAATACCGCACCTCCCATCAAAAGAATTCCATGTGTCGCACCCCAAAACCGCGCAGGACCACCCCAGTCGGACGACCATGCTCCGCGAGGTGCAACCAGCCCGCCCATAATCACCACGGCCAACACCAGAGGGGTGAGAAAAAGTCCTATGGCAGAAGGCTTTGGAGATGTGACCAGCAAATACAATTCCATGGCAGCAAGAATCCATGCCAGCAGAAGCATGGAATCAAACATGGTGGAGACTGGAAACCGACCTTCGGATATCCCATGATTGATCAGATAAACGGCATGGACAAGCCATCCGAGGCCCAAAAATCCGACAACGGCTCTCCACGATGCCCGACCGCCCCAGCGAACTCTGGAAAGGTCAGCAATCAATGAGAGTGCGTAAGTTCCGCCAAAGCAGAGTAGTGAAAGTCTGTCAATCATTCAATTGCTCCACCGTTGATTGGCGAAATTTCCTCAACCTACTTGTCACCAAAGGATTGAGTCATTGGCTGACCATTTTTACAGTTGCACGGACGATGTTGAAAACAAGGTTTCGCCAACTTGTTTCGATCACTTCAGCCGAGACAGATCTTAACACATCCGAAGCCATCTGGACAACTTGCCCGGTCCCGAAACCACTCCAATCATCTTCAAATCAGCCATAAATCAGTAAGAATATCGGACCTGATCCGGTTGCCCGAACCAGCCCCGACGGATGTGAATCACCGGCGGTGATGTCGCATACGAACCATTTTGCAACTGCAAAAAACCCAGTGGACTCTGACCCTTTGGCAAGCTCATCCAACCTGAACTACTGTAATGCACTGGTTTTAGGGGATTCGCTGGATAGAGCTGAGGCTGAACTTGAATCGGCACGAATACCACAGGCTGTGCTGGTGGATAGGTCACAGGCGCTGGATCCGGGTTGACCGATGGCCGAAATGGGGAAGGCACAGGCGTGACGGCTGGAGGGGTCACAACGGGCGGTTTTGGCAGGGGCGAATTGGTTTTAATCGCTTTCAGAACCTGAGCGGTTGTGGCTTTAACATCTGCATCAAATGCAGGGCTCAATGGAGCTTCGGGATTGGTCGGATCGACGGCCTGAGCATATTCATTTCGGACATAAGTCTCGATCAGTTTTTGAATATCAGACTGGGAATGACCCTGCTGAATCATGGCCTGACCAACACGCTCAGCGTTTTTTTCAATCTGAGCCTGGTCCTGAGTGCTGATTTTGCCTGACTGAGCCATCGCCAGACTGGCCCCTATCAGCATAAGGGTCAAGGCTTTGGAAAGTGTCGGGATCGAATGAAGTTGCATTTGAGTGTACCAGACTTTCAGGAATCAGGGCGAATATGAAAAACGAGTAAAGGCTTAGTCGAGGGTTCTGAGGGTCCAAAAATCGGCAGCCAACTGGGGGTCGGTCAGGTAGTCGTAGGGAATTTGGCAATAGCCAGCCTGGCCCCACGCATTGCCCCAACTGTTACGGATCCAGAATAACCGGGCTGAATCGTCGTATCCGACCATCATCATGGCGTGTCCACCAATGGACTGCTCTTGCATGGAAGGCATGGGCACCACACCACTTGCCGTCACCGCAGGCGATTCAAACGACTCAAAAATGGTCATCCCAAATACAACCGGTTCGCCATCGGCCAGACTATTACGAAAATGGTCAAGATTTTGCTGCAGGCAAAACGATTGAAACAGCTTATGGCCTTGAGCCTGAGCCACGGCATCGGCAGACGGAGCCGTTGCAAACTGAGATACGTCATAAGGCCATTCCGATTCGGGCGGATACCCTTGATTGGTAACGGCTTGGATACCTTCGCGAAGTGCTGCCCCGCTGTCGTAGGGAACTGTACCGCGAATGACCCTCTCATTGTAATAAATGAACAGGCGAGACGGTGTAAAGACTTGGCTCATAGCCTCTTTAGTCAGTTGAAATTCAATCGCTCCGGCAATTGCATTGGCGGTGCAACTACCCAGCTCGCCTTGATCATAAGGGGCAGGGCACGAAGACCTTAAATCCACAGAGGCAGGAAAGCTCGCAGCCAGGGCCGGCGATGGCATGGCCAGAAAAACGTCGCGAGGATCCGGCAGATCGCGAATCCATCCATACCTCGCAATTTTATGATTCACTTTCAACAGAGTCCAATCTACACAGAAAAAACTATCTGAAAACACTCACGCATCATGATGATATCACATACGGGGGCAATTTTCGAAAAAACACGCAATTCTTTAAACATTTTACCCGGCTTTTTGATATAACGTCATTGGATTGAGGAAACAACGCGCTGCAAAACAATGGAACCACCCGCCAGCCAACGCATGAATCTTCAATCATTTCAAGTCGATTTTTATCCGATCGCCATGGCCGTGGTCATTTTCGCGATTGCCGCGATTTACTCCGCGATCGGGCAGGGTGGCGGCACCGGATATTTGGCCGTCATGGCCGTGGGCGGCCTGACTCCATCTGAGATGCGTCCGACTGCACTGGCACTGAATATTCTGGTTTCAGCGGTCGCAGGCTGGAAGTTCGCCAGGGCTGGACGATTCAGCTCCACAGTTTTCTGGCCCACTGTGTTGGCGGGGGCGCCTTGTGCCATGATCGGCGCATGGATCGACCTACCACCCCCAATCTATCAAACCATGGTCGCTTTTGTCCTG
>CAMBZY010000016.1 GCA_945872325.1 Candidatus Kuenenia stuttgartensis
CTTGTCGAACTGCATGCCTTCGACAAATTCCAGAGTTGTGGATGAAGACTTGCCTTCTTCCACCGTGATCACGCCATCGCGGCCAACTCGTTCCACAGCGTCGGCAAGCATGTTGCCAATCGTGGGATCATTGTTCGCTGAAATCGTGCCGACCTGTGCAATCTCTTCTTTCTTCGATACTGGCTTGGCCAGTTTTGTCTGAAGAAATTCAACAGTCGCAGTGACGGCTTTTTCAATCCCACGACGAATCGCCGTTGGGTTCGAACCGCTCGTGACTGACTTCAAACCTTCACGATAGATCGCACGGGCCAAAATGGTGGCCGTGGTGGTGCCGTCGCCAGCAACATCGGAAGTCTTCGAAGCAACAACGTTTACGAGCTTGGCGCCCATATTTTCAAACGGATCATCGAGTTCGATCTCTTTCGAGACCGTGACCCCGTCCTTCGTGACCGTTGGGCCGCCGAAAGATTTGTCAATGATCACGTTACGGCCGGTTGGCCCGAGCGTTGTACCCACTGCGTGGGCCAATACATCGACACCTTCGAGCAACTTGCGTCGAGCGGCGTCGGAGAAGAGTAGCTGCTTTGCCACGTTCCTGATTCTCCTTCTATCTGATCGAGGTCGTCGGACTAGAACAAGCTTTTGTATGACTTATTCAGAATCAGCCCGACAACCGCTCGCAAGTGATAATGCTCAGTTTACAACTTTGGCCAGAATGTCAGACTCACGCAGAATCTTGACTTCCTTACCGTCCACCTTCACGTCGGTGCCGGAATATTTTCCAAACAGAACTTCGTCGCCGACCACAACACCCACTGCAGCACGATCACCTGATTCCAGCAATTTGCCAGGACCAACTGCAATCACGGTGCCTCTTTGTGGCTTCTCTTTGGCTGTGTCAGGCAGAACGATCCCGCCAGCGGTCTTCTCTTCAGCCTGAATTTGTTCGACAACAACTCGATCTTCCAAAGGACGCAGAACGGCCATTTTTAGACTACCCTTTCGAAATGATTCAATCTGTTTCGTAGTGTTAGGATGTGAAAGGCCGGTTACATGCGGAACTTTTTTCCACGAACCGGCCCATCTGTAATGCATACATGACTGAACCTGGTGTTTCTACCAGATTACATCATGCCTGGCATTCCCATGCCGCCCATGCCACCCATACCGCCCATGCCACCACCGTGGTCATCGTGGTGAGGGTCGCCACCGGGCTTCTTCTTCTCTTTGATTTCGACAATGATGGCTTCAGTGGTCAGCAGCAAGGCAGCCACGGAGGCCGCATTTTGCAGGGCTGAACGAGTCACCTTGGCTGGGTCGACAACGCCGAATGCGAACATGTCACCCCATTCGCCAGATTCAGCATTGTATCCATAGTTGGAGTCAGTGCTTTTGGCAATTCGGTTGACAATCACAGCGCCATCGATACCGGCGTTTTCAGCGATCGAACGGGCAGGCTGTTCGCAAGCACGCTTGATGATCTGAACTCCAAGGGCTTGATCGCCGCTCAGGTGCAGGTCCTTCAAAGTCGCAGCTGCGCGAATCAGGGCTGTTCCGCCACCGCTCACAACACCTTCTTCATTGGCAGCGCGAGTGGCATGCAAGGCGTCTTCAACAAGAGCTTTACGCTCTTTCATTTCGGTCTCGGTTGCAGCACCGACATTGATCTGGGCCACACCACCGGCCAGCTTGGCGAGACGCTCCTGGAGCTTCTCTTTGTCATATTCGCTGGTGGTTGTCCCAATTTCCCGCTTGATCAAATCGGTCCGGCCGGAGATCGCTTCCGAGGTACCGGCACCTTCAACAATCGTGGTGTTCTCACTGGTGATAATGACCTTCCTGGCAGAGCCAAGTTCATTCAGGTCAACACTTTCCAGCTCGATACCCAGATCCTTGAAAATCGCCTTGCCACCGGTCAGGACAGCAATGTCCTCCAGCATGGCTTTACGACGATCGCCGTAACCAGGAGCTTTCACAGCCACAACCTGAAGAATCCCACGAAGCTTGTTCACGACAAGCGTGGCAAGGGCTTCGCTCTCCACATCCTCAGCAATAATCACCAGTGGCCGAGAGGCCTTGGCAATGGCTTCGAGGATAGGGATCAGCACCTTGGGCGTGGTGATCTTCTCTTCATGGATCAGAATGAATGGGTTCTCGTAGACCACTTCCATCCGGTCCTGATCCGTCACAAAGTGAGGGCTCAGATATCCGCGATCGAACTGCATGCCTTCGACAACATTCACCACTGTGTCCGAACCCTTGCCTTCTTCAATGGTGATCACACCATCGGGGCCAACGGCTTCGAACGCTTCAGCGAGTTTCTCGCCGATCGTAATATCGTTATTTGCTGCGATGGTCGCAACTTCGGTCATCTCCTTTTTGGTGGAGATTTTCCGGGCCTGCTTCTTGATATCGGCCACAACGGCTTCCACAGCGGCGTCAATACCCCGCTTGAGGCTCATTGGATCCGCACCGGCTGACAAGTGCTTCAAGCCCTCTTTAAAGATGGCTTCGGCAAGGACGGTTGCGGTGGTCGTGCCATCGCCTGCAGCGTCGTTAGTCTTCGAAGCAGCCTCTTTGACCAACTGTGCGCCCATATTTTCGTAGGCGTCGGTCAATTCGATTTCTTCGGCGACGGTTACGCCGTCCTTGGTCACGTTCGGGCTTCCCCAGCCCTTGTCGATCACGGCATTTCTGCCCCGAGGCCCCAGCGTACTGCGAACCGCACGTGCCAGCTTGCTGACACCAACGGCTAACTTCTGCCGAGCTTCCTCGTTGTAGGCTAGCATTTTCGCCACGGCGAACTACTCCTCAACGAAACCATCTTCATCAAAGTCATATAAATCGCTGGACCATTCCACACGACTCCTTTGATTCTCAATCCACGTCCTGTGACAGACCTGATCAAGAAATTTCATTTAGACTCTAATGCAAGTTCCATGCCGTTACCTGAATAAGACGCGATAAGATACTCTGGACTCTGATCTTGCAATCTTATGGACCAATCCATGCCAAGTTCATATCTGCCAGAATGGCAGGATATTCAGCAGACTGTCGTTCTTGGTAAATCCGCCTGCACCTCTCGTTCTCAACCCACATCTCCTCAAAACTTATTTGATCCCCTGATCTTGCCGACCATCTCATTTCACGATATTCATGGAACCCTACCCCGTTTCCAACATCCCACATTCCCCCCTATGAAATCAGGCATTCACATGTTCCGCCCTGCCATCACCAGCCTTATCATCGCATTCAGCTTATATGGACCCACTCTACCGGCACAGAATGTGATCACACTTTGGCCCAACGGCGCACCAGGAGCCAAAGGTACGGATGCCGTTGATATCCCCACCCTCACCGTCTATAAACCACCCGCTGGTAAGAACTCAGGTGCGGCAATCGTCGTCTGTCCAGGTGGCGGATACGGTGGACTTGCAGCCCATGAGAATCAACCCATCGCCGAATGGTTTGCTTCCAAAGGTCTCACAGCATTCGTACTTAAGTACAGACTGGGGCCACGGTATCGCCACCCAGCCATGATTAACGACGCCAACCACGCCATCCGAACCGTCCGTTCCAAATCCGTAGAATACGGAATTGACCCGAAAAAGATCGGCATCATCGGATTCTCTGCCGGTGGACACCTCGCCTCGACCGCTGGAACTCATTACGATGCCGGCAAACCGGATTCCACCGACCCCATCGAAAAAGCCAGCTCACGTCCTGACTTCATGATCCTGATGTACCCTGTCATCGCCATGGCAACTCCCTATGGTCACTCGGGTTCCAAACGGAATCTGCTTGGTGATAATCCTCCCGAAGAACTCGTCAAAAGCCTCTCGAATGAGACTCAAGTCACCAAGGACACGCCCCCGGCATTCCTCGTTCATACGTTCGAAGACACCGTTGTTCCTCCCGAAAATTCGCTCCTGTTTGCCATGGCCATGTCCAAAGCCGGCATTCCCTGCGAACTCCACATGTTCGAAAAAGGCCGTCATGGTCTCGGTCTCGGCATGGGCGATCCTGCGTTCAGCGAATGGCCAAACCTCTGCGAAATCTGGCTCAAACAACGTGGCTTTTTAGCTAAGTAACAAACCATAAGAACTGCGGCATTGGTCTGTTATATCATAGACCAATGCCCAGTTTAATTCATCATCTCTGAAGTAACTCGCTCAGATAAAGGCTTGCAATATTTGTTGACTGCTCACCATTCATCAACCTTCGGACCTCTCTTAATTCCGATTCAATCTCACGATCAAAGATTACAGCACCCGCAAGTTGTTTATCAGAATCATTTTCGGGAATAAGCCGCTCAATCATTCGAGCCATAAACGTTTCGATGCCCTGCCCTGATCTGGCGCTGATTGCAAGCATGCCCTCAGGCACAACCGTCTCTTCCATTAGATCTCGTTTGGTAATCACAACCAAGTCCGTGCCTGTACAAGTCTTGGCCGTCTTACTTTCATCAGGGCCGTAGAGCCGAATCACCAGGTCAGCGAGATTTTGACGGTCTCTAGCCAATGCAATTCCAGAGGCTTCGAGCACATCCGTCGTCTCGTCCCTTAAACCTGCCATATCCGTGACCACCAAAGGCCAACCCTCGATCGTTAAAGATACATCCACAAGGTCGCGCGTTGTTCCCGCTATAGGGCTCACAAGAACTCGCTCAAATCCTGCCAAAGCGTTCACAAGAGTCGACTTACCTACATTCGGCGCACCTGCAAGTGCTACCGTAAAACCGCGACTCAAACGCGTGCCCCAAACGGCGGTCATGAGGAGTTTGTCCATCAAATCCATGGACGACTCTATCTGCCCACCTTCCAACCTGGCCTGAATCTGTTCCAGAGTTCGTCGAAGCGTCCCATTCACTTGCTTCCACAATACTTCCGCCGCTTTAGGCGCATTCACTCTGTTAAAATGCTCGCGAGCCTTTCGCTCCAGCCATAGAACTCCATGAGCTTTCAGGTACTGATCCTGATCTATAGCTGTAACATGATTCTTTTGAAGAGCTTGCAAGATTGACTTCACTAGAATCGGGCTCCCGTGGCCCTGAATCTCGACCTCCAGATCACCCCCATCTGTTGGGACCACCAGGGCCACCACTTCGTCAATCCCAAACCACCCAAGCCTGAGTTCACCAGGCTGACTTTGAGCCAGTCCGCGTTGACCGTATTTTGGACGAAACAATCGGTCAGCAACACCTGCGGCGTCGCTTCCCCAAATCCTCAGAACCGCAATCGCTCCGGACGCTTCCGCTGAGAACTGGGTGACATAAGTTGCTTTACTAATAGAATCTTCTGTCATACCGAATCGCCGTAACCTGTGGCCGCAAAATCTGCGAGGCCCATTAAAACCAAGTCTTGAATCACTCGCGCCTGCTCGCTGGCCGCCCATGGGGCAATCAAGGTCGCGTCGCCGCCCGACCAGACCTCCCAATGATCTGCCATGGCACCACTTCGAGCGATCAATTCTTTAGCGGCCCCGACCTGCCCCCAAAATAAACCTGCCTCTATGGCAGTTTTGGTCTCGGCCCCGTGTGCCAAAGGGGCCTGAGAGATCGCCCCAACCTGCATCAGCCCGGCAGTGCCTTGATTTAAAGCCTTGGCCGACAAGCGATAACCAGGTGCTATTGCCCCACCAAGCCAGACTCCATCAGCGTCGATCCGTTCCACGGTCATGGCCGTTCCACACATCACCACAATGCCTGGCCCTTTTGCATCGTTTAACCGCATTGCGGCTCGCACTGCAAGGGCCCTATCCACACCGGTCCGCTCTGGAAAGTCAAGCCGGTTCTGGACATCCACATCCATGGCGCTGGTGAAGATGCTTCCGTCCGCATCCTCACCATCGGTTTCTTCGAGCACTCTGTCCATCAAACCCACGAGCTGGGTGAGAGCTTCCTGATGAACACTCGCCAGCCAGATTCCTTCGATTTTCTTGCCTTGAAGCCACAGCTTCAGAGCCTCTCCCTGCTGAGCGATCCGATCCGTGGGCAAGGTCAGTCGTTCGTCCCAAGTCTTTGCAGTGTCTTGGAATAAACGATTCACAGAACCAGCTCCACCGACCAGCCACACCAATTTTGTGCGACTATTGCCAATGTCAGCCAGTATCCATCCACCTTGCCCTTCGGAACTCATTCTGGGGTCTCTTGAGGCTCAGGGCTCAATTCTTCAACCGGTTTACGTGGCTCGCGCCTGATCTCTACCACGGATTCAAATTGGTGATCCGCTTCGACAGGATTGCTCACCTTTTTTGGCAGCTCCAGTGAGGCCAGAACTGATTCCGGCTCTGGCTCAACAATCGGGCCAATCTCCTCAAGCCGATCACTGATCTCGTTCATCAGCTGATTCATGCCCTTGCCGGTGACTGCCGAAATCGCCATGACAGGTCGCCCTAACTGTTCTTCAAACTTTGCTTTAGCATCATCTGAACCAGTCAGGTCCATCTTCGTCAGAAGCACAATCTCAGGCCGTTCAGCCAGAGTCGGGCTGTAAAGCCTGATCTCCTCGCGAATTGTCTGATAGTTTTTCCACGGGTCCGATTCGTCCATCGGCTCACTGGCGACCAGGTGAACCAGCAGGCGGGTCCGCTCCACATGCCTTAGAAATTCATGGCCTAAACCATGCCCGGCATGGGCTCCTTCAATCAGTCCAGGAATATCGGCCACCACAAAAGCATCCTCGCGGCCGGAGTGAACCGTGCCCAGATTGGGATACTTTGTTGTAAATGGGTAATCTGCGATTTCTGGGTGAGCGTGTGAGATCCGTGAGAGAAGCGTCGATTTGCCTGCATTCGGGAGCCCGATCAGGCCCACGTCGGCAATCACCTTCATCTCCAGAATGATCCACTTGTCCTCGCCCACTGCGCCTTTTTCAAACTGCCTCGGAGCACGGTTCGTACTCGACTTAAAGTGGGCGTTCCCAAACCCGCCCTTCCCACCACGGGCAATAATCACCTTTTCGCCATGAGCTTTGAGGTCCTTAAGAATGTGACCTCGCTCACGGTCGCGAATGATCGTGCCCACAGGCACTTTGATCACCATGTCATGGGCCGTCTTGCCGTGGCAGTCCGCACCCATTCCATTTTCGCCACGATCCGCCTTCCAGTGTCTCTGGAACGAAAGGTGGGCTAAATTTGAGTTTCCGGTGTCAGCCAGCAGAACCACGTCGCCACCATGGCCACCGTCTCCACCGTTAGGGCCACCTTTTGGAGCATATTTTTCACGACGGAAGCTCAGAGCGCCGTTCCCACCATCTCCACCTTTGACATAAATCGTGACACGGTCGACAAACATGATGAATTCTCAAGCCTTGATTTGGCTGGTATCTGGCGCGTTCACAATTCAACATCGCACCGATTTGGCACGTGTCGCAGATCGCACAAATGATCGAATACTTTTTCTACTCTTCATAATCCGCAACCATCAACCAAAAAACAACCGGTCGGGCCTTTTTTTGCCCGCCGGTCATTTGGTTGATTTTTGGGAATGATCTGCCAACCGCAACCTGATCAGGCAGGAATTTCGGTCAGAATGTTGATCCGGCGACCTTCCTGGTCGAACTTCACAATCCCGTCCTTCAGTGCGAACAGGGTGTAATCGCGACCCACACCAACATTCTTTCCAGGGACCCAGCGTGTACCAACCTGGCGAACCAGAATCGAACCTGTGGTGGCGAACTGGCCACCGTACATTTTGATTCCGCGACGCTGAGCATTCGAATCGCGACCGTTGCGGCTCGAGCCCTGACCCTTCTTGTGTGCCATTTTTTCAGCCTTGAGTTTGTTGATGAACAGCCCGCGCTGCAAATCAATCAGTCCAGCCACGCGCAGAAACTAGGCGCGGCAATGAATGGTTTCTTTCGATGCTCCTATTATGATCGTCGTCATACCAGTTTGGCAAGTCCAAAATTTGTCGCCCATCTTCCAAATTTCCATCCTTGGCGATTAATCCAGTTGGGCGATCCACCCTCCATCTGCCTATAATCACTTCACCATGAACCCAATTCTGGAACTCACCGACCGTGGTTTCTTCTGCCCACCAGGCGATTTTTACGTCGACCCCTGGAAGCCCGTCGATCGAGCCATCATCACCCACGCCCATGCCGATCACGCCCGACCTGGCCATCGCCATTACCTCACCACCACCGAAGGCCTCGGTGTTCTCAAACATCGTATGCCAGCCAATTCCCAGATCAGTGCCGTGCCTTATGGTGAACAGGTAAACTACAACGGCGTAACGATTTCCCTCCATCCTGCCGGCCATGTTCTCGGCTCGGCTCAGGTCCGTATCGAACATCGCGGCCAAATTGCCGTAATCACCGGCGATTACAAAACCGAGCCCGACCGAACCTGCACCACCTTTGAACCCATACCGTGCCACCTGCTCGTGAGCGAGTCGACTTTCGCCCTCCCAATTTACCACTGGCAGCCTCAGTCAGAAATTTTCGACCAAATCAACCATTGGTGGAAAACCAATCAGTCGAATGGGCTGGCAAGCATCCTGATGGCCTACTCGCTCGGCAAAGCCCAGAGGCTTCTGGCCGGCATCGACCCCACCATTGGCTCGATTTATTGCCACGGAGCCGTTGAGCCCCTGAATGCCGTTTATCGCGATTATGGGATTGCTCTGCCTCCGACTCAATATGTCTCGGAAACGGCTCGTGACGCCAAATCGAAAAAGACGGATCCCCAATGGTCGCAATCACTTGTCATTGCACCGCCTGCCGCTCTTGGCTCGACCTGGATGCGCCGGTTCAGCCCGTTTTCCACCGCTTTTGCATCCGGTTGGATGACCATCCGTGGAGCCCGCAGGCGTCAATCGCTCGACAAAGGTTTCGTGCTCTCTGACCACGCCGACTGGAACGGTCTCGTCGCCTCCATAAAAGCTACCGGAGCCGAGCAAGTCTGGTTGACCCATGGCTATTCCGCCACTTTGGCCCGCTATCTGTGTGGGATCGGAATTGAGGCAAAATCGGTTGACACCCACTTTACGGGCGAATCCGGGTCGTCTGATCCAGAACTGACCAGTTCAGCACCGGAACCTCAAGAATCGGCAGGCGACTCATGAAAAAATTCGCCGAGCTTTATGCCGCTCTTGACGAGTCCACCAAAACCACCGTCAAAGTCGCGGCACTGGTCGATTATTTCCGAAATGCAACCGCCTCCGACTCAGCCTGGGCCATTTCATTTTTGATCGGACGCAAGCCTCGACAGGTAGTTCCATCTAAATTATTGCGTGAATGGGCCGCTGAACTGGCTGAAATTCCGCTCTGGCTCTTTGAAGAATCGTACCACGCCGTGGGCGATCTGGCTGAAACGATTGCATTATTGCTGCCATCACCAAACATTGACGACCTGATCCAGAAATCTCTGACAGACTGGGTCGAAAACCAATTACAAATCATGGCAAAGATGCCAGAACAGGACAAAAAACAAGCCTTGATTCAATCATGGCAGTCCATGACCATTCCTGAACGATTTATCTGGAATAAATTGATCACAGGCGCATTTCGGGTCGGAGTTTCTCAAAGTCTTGTGACACGAGCATTAAGCGAACTCACGGGCATCGAAGCGGCTGTTCTGGCGCATCGAATGATGGGCGATTGGCAGCCAAGTCCGGAATTCTATTTTAAACTCACGCAAGCAGAATCACACGAAACCGACCCAAAACAGCTTTACCCATTTTATCTGGCGCATCCACTGGAACAGCCTCTCGAAGAATTGGGCGAGCCCGGCGAATGGTCCGCCGAATGGAAATGGGATGGAATTCGTTCACAATTGATCCGCCGAAACGGACAGACCCACATCTGGTCGCGTGGCGAAGAACTCGTCACAGAACGCTATCCCGAATTGCATCCTCTAGCAGAGTTATTACCTGACGGTACGGTCATCGACGGCGAGTTGCTTCCCTGGGATTTCAATTCCAATTTGCCCCTCCCGTTCACAGCCCTCCAAAAGCGGATCGGGAGAAAGACTGTCACAAAGAAGTTGTTGGCTGAAATACCAGTTGTCATTGTCGCTTATGACCTTCTGGAGCACGAAAGTGTTGATATCAGGCCTCTTCCGTTCCATGAACGGCGGTCGAAACTCGAATCCATGATCCGAAACATGGCTGAATCAAATCACATGAAAGTTTCGCCCGTCGTGAATTTTAATCTATGGGATGAACTAGTGGAGGCTCGCTCAAACTCTCGTCAGCAAATGGTCGAAGGCCTGATGCTTAAACGACAGGATTCCCCTTATCGTGTGGGCCGAAAACGCGGCGACTGGTGGAAATGGAAAGTCCAGCCCCTGAGTATGGACTGCATCATGACCATGGCCCAGCGCGGAAGTGGCCGGCGGGCCAGTCTTTACAGCGATTACACATTCGCCGTCTGGGACAAGCCAGGCGGGTCGCTTGTGACCGTTGCCAAAGCCTATTCCGGGCTGACCGATGCTGAGATTGGCAAAATTGACGCCTTTGTGAAAAAGAATACAACCGACAAATTCGGGCCAGTCAGGGCTGTCAAACCAGAGATTGTGATGGAACTTGCATTTGAGGCGATCCAGCTTTCGCCTCGCCACAAATCCGGCATCGCCGTACGATTTCCACGAATTGTGAGAATTCGCGACGACAAGAAACCCGAAGATGCCGACACTCTTGATAATTTAAAACAATTACTGGCCAGTTTTACACAAGATTCATCCCTCAATGAAAGTCCTGAAAGCGAATAACCGATGAATCTTCAAAATCGACCCGAAGCCCGCCCCCATCCTGCTGCTCTGCCGGAAACTGAGCTTGAGAATCAGTGCACCATCCGATTCGAGCGCCGCAGTGGGCCCGGTGGACAAAACAAAAACAAGGTGGAAACGGCCGTCATTTTCGAACATAAGCCGACTGGAATTCGTGCAGAAGCCAATGAAAAGCGTTATCAGGGCGAGAATCGCGAAGAGGCCCTGAAACGCCTTCGATTTAAACTGGCGATCCATGAACGCACACCTGCCACAGTCGAAGACTCTCCATCTCCATTATGGAAGTCACGGATCGTCAAGGGTGGAAAGATCTCGCTGAACCCGAAAAACCCCGACTTTTCCGCACTTCTGGCAGAATCGCTCGACTTCGCATCCGTTTGCAACTGGGACGCCAAATCCACCGCCCTGATCTTGAATTGCACCACATCACAGCTCATTAAATTCTGGAAAGACTTCCCGGAAGCCATCATCATGGTCAATCGCGAACGCCAGAATCTCGGGCTTTCGAATTATTTGTGAGTTGCATTTTCAGTCAGTCGCGGGTCGCTCAGATCAAGCCGGTAAAGCATCTGATTATAATCATATCGTGGAGTCGGATGCTCATTGCCTGAGAAAAGCGTCGTGTAAGTTCCTTCCAAATAGATCGTCCTGCCGTCCCCAGAGTCCAGTTCTGCATGATGCGCCACATTATAAAAGCTGTATTTATCATGCGTCAGAATTTTAATGGCATTTTTCCAGGGGCCCAACTTGTCTTCAGACTCGGCAATCCAGATTTCTCCCAATAGTGACGGCTTTCCATAAATTTGCCCAAATACCATCAACCACTTCTTGCGATACTTGTTCCAAGACACAGTCCCACGTGCTGTTGTAATGGATTCACCAGTTTTTGATTTGAGTTGAATCGGGCATTCTTCAATCTGGATCTGCTTTTTTCCAATCCATTCCTGCTGAGTCTTCTGATCCCAGGCCTTGGACTTTCGCCTCCACTGAAATTGCAACTTACCTGCCATATCCCGATCAATCGCTTCCGTACCCGGCTTTGGGCCCGATTTCACACAGGTCCAATATTCATACTTTTCCGGGTCAGAATAATCGGCCAATGTCGCCTTCACCCGGCAATAAGGAAATGGATCTGCGAAATAAATCCATTCCTGACCATTTTCACTCAATTTCAAGTCATGCGAGCCATCCGGTGGCCCAATCGGTTCAGGGCCAAATGTCACCAACGATTCGAACAGATTTTTCTGATCATTCCACACCGCCACGCCTCGTTGATAAGTCTCCAGCGGAGGCTTGATTTTGGCATACCAGCAAACCAGTTTTTCATTTCCATCCGAATCCCTCACCGTCGTCATGGCGCTTGCCCAGGTGGGGCCATCGCCTTTCATCCTGCAAGTTTCGGCTGCAAATCCCGTCGTTTTATCTGTAAAATACCGGATTGGAATCGACGATTCCGGATTCCATCTCTCAGGCCCAGGAATTGAACTACGAGCCGATGGTGAATGAAAATTCCCCAACGGATAGCTCAGCCGACTCGTATCACCCCAAAGCCAGTGCAACTCGTTTTTATACGGCGTCATCTGAACGGAATCCTGGCCAATCACTCTGGCACGGGTGATTGCATTTGGATCATCCGCTGAAATCAGTCCTGCCGACTGACTTTCAGCCAATCGGCCTGCCCCGGTGATTCGATAGAGGCGCTCTGCAATCTGAGTTCGTTTCAACTTCCATTGCACCCGAACACCTGAAACAACCTTTTCTTTACGCCCTTTAAAACCAAATCCATCCGCCTGTATTTCATAACCATGAGATTTGACCTGAAAAAACACTTCCTCACCTGCCAACTCCGGCTCATTCCAGGCAGTTATTCCATGATTATCCGTAATATGAGTCACCTGATGAACCGTCGATATTTCCACAAGCGGCACAGGCCGATTTGTCGCTTCATCGACCACCTGAATTACAAACGGCTTTTCAGGACGTGTGGGCTGCCCATTGACGACAACCCACGAACTCAACAACAACAGAGCCAGTTGCAATCGCTTGATCACAATTCGCATTTTATTCACCTGAGATCAGCCATTTCGCAATCGTCTGGGCATCAGGTTTTGCCTTATTGGAATCCTGTTTGAGCTGACTTTCAGCACCTTCAAACCGGAATATTGACTCCAGCTTCTGAGCATCAAAGCTGCGCGAAGGTGCAGAAATCCAGACAGGATTCGGAGAGCACAGGCTGGCGGCTCCTTGCAGTCCACCTGCTTGAGCCCAACCGGAGAACTTCAGGCGTGATGGGTATTTGCCGTTTTCTTGCTGATCGTCCCAGCCATCAATCGAGACAAATGTACGCCCCAGACCACTCAAAACAGGCCGAATCCAAAGGGCGAGTGATCCACCGCCCTGAATGCCTGCCAGGTGGACGAGACGCGTGGACTGACGGCTTTTAGCAAATGCAACCACCGTGGCCAGATCCTGCGCCTGATCCTGTGCAAGTGTCAGGTTGTAGCAGTCGTAATGTGCGGTTTGAGGACGTTTTGTGGATGGATCCAAGCCGTCGAACGAAGCACCGACATACAGGGGATCGTAAGCCAGAACTGATGCCCCGGATTTCAATATCGCCTGTGCCATCGGATTCAATTTCCCGTTCTGATCCAACAGACCGGCGATCCCAAGTGGCGAAGTCTGGACAACGCTGACTCCATTAAACCGGTCAGGACGCAGTTCGACTACGGGAATGGCATCCTTCTCGATTTTTCGGCCCACGAAAAACCTCTGAATCTGCACACCTTCCTGAAACAGGTCGGTTTGCACCACAGTGGATGTCAATTGATTGGCCGATGGCTCCAGAACACCAGTCCGCACGCGGTGAGCGGTTTCAATCAGCTTGCGATTAGCTTGCCATTCCACGCTTGTGACGGGTGAAAGCAGCTTTTCAAGTTGGCGTTTCTGGGCTGAAATCAAGTCGCGTTCGAGTTGCTCCGGCGATTTCATTTCCGAAGCGATTTTCTTATCCGCAGCGACAGTTGAAAGCGTTTCGGCGGTTTCAATCGTCAGTTCCGGCTCGCGTAAGGCATTCGTTTCAGGCACATTTTGCAACCATCGTGCAAAGAACGGATAAACCGCATTTCGCGAGACCTTATTGTAATTATGGTCGAAGTTGAATATGGACGAGACAATCAGATCGCTTCGTCCATATAGCCCGTAAACCTTTTCCAGAGTGGGATGCACAATGGTCATTGTATTTTTGGTCCAGTCGCCGGTTGCACCCACAATTCGCATCGGCTTGGGGGCAAACATGGCACCAATTTCAACATTATCTGTGCCCACCCGCATTCCAGATGCATTTTCACAGACGCATCCACCTTGAAATCCTTCAGAAATCATCACCACAGGAGCAGCGGTCGCAATTCGGTCGTCCACCGCATTTAATAGAAATGTCTGAGTACCACCGCCAGATTCGCCGGTACAACCCAACCGTGCAGAATCAACGTCAGGCAGGCTTTCAAGCCAGTCCAGCGAGCGAATGGTATTAAATGTCTGAAATCCGACCAGATTCAATCCCCAGCGATTGAGTTGATCGTTTGAAAATTCGTGTTTAAACTGCTTGGAATCGTTATATCCAACCATGTCGTGCATGAAGACAATAAATCCGAGCTTCGCCAGACGAATGCAACGCGCCTGAACCGCTTCATTCATACGTCCGTCCGCATGATGCCCGTGTGGCGACAATATGGCTGGCAGCTTACCGGTCAGATTTTTTGGTCGATAAAGATTGCCGCTCAAATGAAATCCTGGAAGGGTTTCAAGAGCCACTTTTTCGATGGTGTAATCACCACGGTCGAGCTTTCCAAAAACCTTTGGATGCAGTGGCGACTTGGGCCACATCGGCCAGAGCCCGTTCGTCACCAGAATCTGTTCGCGAAGCTCTTTTCGGCGGCTTTCCCATTGCTTCAACGTTGCTGGGGGCTGAAAGTTTACACCTTCGCGATTGGTTCGAATATTCGTACGGCGAGCATCAGGCGAGATTTCTGTGTTGCCTGATAAAAGTCTGCCCGCAACATTCAAAGCATCGGGATTGCCTGTTAATACAACCCAGGCCGGTGCATAAACCGGCGTTTTCGACTTGTTTTTCTTGTCGTTCTGGGCTGCTGGCTCTGTCACGGTTATTTGAATTTTATAACCAAGCCCGGGGGTCAGCTTGAGATTCCCAATTTCGCGCAATTTCCAGCTCTTCATCAACGGTTCGGAAATCTTCCCCGCCTTCAGTTCGATCACGTGATTGGAAGCAATGGATGCCGTCCATTCGCGACCAGTCGGGTCAATCGCCAGAATCTGGAACGGTTTTAACGAAGTCTGAGAACTTGTGGGGACAATGAATGAGGCTTCATCTTCAAGGATCGAAAAACCGGATTTGATCACCAACGATGATGGCTGATCCGTGCTTTGAGCGTGAGTTAGCACGACGGCTGAAAAAATTGCCAACACGGCAATCAAGGCTGACTTTAGGCGATTCATGGTGATCTGGGACCTGAGATTGTGGGCGGATGGTTTTCAAAACCAGGCGTGACCTGTATCATACGATTCATCAACGCAATATTAAGGGGATTCGGAATCGAAGGCCAGATAATTCTCTGGCAAATTTCGATCACCTTGAGATGATCGCAACCGGTGATAAACGACGAGCATGGAGAATCTTCAGCGATGACTCGACAAATCTGGGTTGGCATAAGCTCGATTTCGCTTGTATTCCTGGTGTCGCTGACTGGTTATTCAGTCGATTGGAGGCCCGATTTTGTGCCGCCCGCACTGGCGATCAAAGGCGCCAGGATTCAGGTCAAGCCTGGCCAGATCATCGAAAATGGCACGATCATCATTCGAAAAGGCATCGTCGAATCGGTCGGAGCAGCTGATAAAGCCAAAGTACCGGCCGATGCGTTCGTTGTCGACGGCAAGGGACTGATTGTATCTCCAGGCTGGGTTGATGCTTACACGCTGAGTGGATTGGGTACGGGAGCCCGCTCGAAAACCGGTTCAGGCCGAAATCTGCCGACCGGTGAATTTGCCTCACCATTCACTCCGCCTGACGATCGTGTTGGTATCACTCCGGAATTTTCGGTGGCCGACACACTGTCATTAAGCGACCCTGCCGCCGAGGGACGCCGTAAGCTCGGCTTCACCTCACAGATTGTTGCTCCAGGTGGTGCAATTCTCACAGGCCAGGGAGCTTTGGCAGCCACCACAGGCCAACCGCGTCGGGAAATTGTGATCGTTCCCAAGGTCGGATTGCATGTGAATTTAAAGGCTCCATTTGAGCCAAATCCGTCCTCTGATCCAGCTCCAGGCCAGCAATTCGGTCGATTTCGGGGCGGGCCTCAAGGGCAGTCTCAGGCGAGTGGATATCCGTCGGCGTTGATGGGTGTGATTGCACATTTAAGGCAAAATATACTGGATGCCAAGCATCACCGCGACCTATTAAATCATGCGAAAACACATGGTGGAGCACGAGTTCCAGCCGACCCTTCACTAGAAACC
>CAMBZY010000017.1 GCA_945872325.1 Candidatus Kuenenia stuttgartensis
CAACCGCCCGACAACCAGGTCATTTTGAAATTGCCGTAATTCTTGGGCCAGCAGATCATTGCGAAGAATTTTAATTGCGACATTCCGGTCCACGACCGAATCGTGTGCCTTCCAGACAGTACCAAATTGCCCCTTGCCCAGTCTCTCGATCAAACGATAACGGCCACTGGCAAGTGAATCGCCTTGTGTGGGCCAAATGCAATCGGCTGGATTCGTCTCCAAATGGCTTGCGACCAGTTCCGTGTCATATTGCATTTGTTGCAGGCTCGGTTCAAGTCGCAGATGATTTCGAACGCTTAACCAGCAATCGAATTTCTCAGAGATTTCAGGCTCAAGATATTCTTGTGATTTCAGAAATAAGTCGACCGTAATTTTGTCTGGATTTGTATTCATCCGGAAGAATTGTTCAATGGCCAATTCGCAAAGATCATCTCGGTTTGGTTCGTTTTTCATGAAATGATTTCTGTAAAAAGCCTATGAAATCCACTTGCGAAATGAATCAAGTTGAACGACCAGAGGATCTTTCGCCCTGTGCAGATGGGCTCGGACAGAGTCGACAGTGATTTGCATCAGACGGGCTGTTTCCTCCAGCGAGAGCCCTTCAAGATATCTCAGGGTGACAGCCCTGCGCTGCAGGGGATGCTCCAGCGACGCCACCGCCTGCCGGATCGCATCTTCAAGCTCTTGCCTGTGAAGCTGATGGCTTGCGGTCGAAATACTTGCCGTGATCTGTTGAAAGAGATCGTCGGTCGATTCAAATTCCAGATTCTGACTTACTTTAGGTACGGTTGTTTCGCGAATCGAAGCCGCTTTGGCTGCATCCAGGACGCGGTGGCGGGCAATGGCACTCAGCCACCTGAAAACCGATTGCTCGTCATGAATTTCAAGATGATGCAAACTGCGAAGAATCTCCACACAGGATTGCTGGAACAGGTCTTCGGCCGTAAGGTGAGCCTGAAGCTTTAATCCCATCTCTGCCTGAATCAGACGGATGAGTGCGGGCTGATGGCGCACAAGCAGACGTTCCAAAGCAAGCCGGTCACCGTGGATGGCTTTCTGCATCAGTTCTGTGTCTGTTGAGAATTCAACCATACTTTCACCTGAATTTGCGATTAATAACTATGCGGATTCGACTGATGTGTAGCCAACTCGCATCAACCATTTCTGCGCGGCTGATGGCTCGTTTTGTGGATCATGCTTTGTCTTGCAAGAACTTAGGTTCGTCTATATTCAAGGATGGATTTGTTTAGGTTCTGTTGACATTAATCTTGGCAAAATAGGAGGGATTGGTATTCTGAGGCTATCTGAAACCAAGGAGGGACCTCAGGATGAGCCGGTACGCAATCCTAGATTCGCAATGGAATGTCATCAAAGACCATATGCCTGGGCGCATAGGTACGAAAGGGGTTACCGCCAAGGATAACC
This sequence comes from Candidatus Kuenenia stuttgartensis, assembly GCA_945872325.1. Lineage (GTDB taxonomy): Bacteria > Planctomycetota > Planctomycetia > Isosphaerales > Isosphaeraceae > QWQI01. Next base: position 1,426 of record CAMBZY010000017.1, read on the forward strand.
GCTTGTTTTTTGATGCTCTGATTCACATGGCCAGAGCCGGTTGCCCTTGGCGAGATCTTCCCAAGGAATTTGGCAAATGGAACAGTGTGTTCAAGCGGTATGACCGTTGGGCCAAATCAGGTGTCCTGAACAAGATTTTGGATTTATTGACGGTTGAAAGTGATTTCGAATGGGTCATGGTCGATTCGTCCGTCATCCGAGCTCACCAATCGGCGGCCGGGGCAAAAGGGGGTCAAAAAAACCAGTCCTTAGGGCGTTCCAAGGGTGGTTTCAGCACCAAAATCCACCTTGCGGTCGATTCGTTTGGCAATCCTATTCGTGTTGAACTGACTGGCGGCGAAGTTCACGATTCTCAACGATCCAAGTCTTTGATCAAGGGAATTCCGGCCGAAAATGTACTTGCCGACAAAGGTTACGACAGTAATGAGTTTAGGCAATCAATCATCGAAATGGGAGCCCAACCTGTGATTCCACCGAGATCAAATCGCAAGACCTTTATCGATTACGATCGCCATCTTTACAAAGAGCGAAATATGATCGAACGCACTTTCAATAAGCTAAAGCACTATCGTAAAATCGCTACGCGTTACGACAAAAAGGCAGCTAACTTCATGGGGTACATATTGTTAGGATCGATTATGCTCCACTTGAGGTAATTGTCAACACAACCTAGCCGCCGGGCGCTAGCCGGCGCTAGCCCCCGGTTCGCGTAAGAGAATTAACCGGGGCTAGCGCCAAGCCCGGCTAGATAAGAGGCGTTGGCCTTCAGTTTCTTGGTTTGAATCTAGCCGCCGGTTCGCGTAAGAGAATTAACCGGGGCTAGTGCCAAGACCGGCTAGGTAAATCAAACGCAGCCGGGGGATAGCAAAGCAGGGTGGGATCAATCCCACCCGCTTACAGGGTGATTCGCCAATGATCGAGAGAAACCCTTGTCTACTGACATGGCGGGCATTGGCTGAAACGTCAGCGAACACGAATGGCTTTAGTCACAGAAGACTTCGAATGGTTTTCGTTTCCTGAGTATGTCGCCTGCATAGATATCGATGTTCCGCGTTTTTGATTCTTCGGAACTCGATATTGGAGACTAAAGTTGCCCTTCGTATCCGTCTTTGTTGTATAACTGGCACCTTGAATTTGCATCGCGACAACCTGATTTCGAATTGGCGAGCGATTCAAATCATTCACCAATGTCCCACTTGCACGAACTGTCTGCCCTGGTTGTGCATTCACATCGCCAAGAGCTGTCCGCGTGGGGATCGATTTCACGGTGATGGGAGCATCATCCTCAACACCATCCATTGTCGATGCGGACATGGAATGAGCCCCCGCCTTTGCTGCCGCAGGAATCACAAAATTCAACCGAGCTAATCCTTGGGAATTCGAAACAGCCGTCCCAATAATGCTACCGCCCATCTCAAACATAATCATTTCACCAGCAACAGGATTTTCATCCTCAGAGATAAGGGCTGTGATCGAAACATTCTGCCCTGGATACCCGGATGTCGGGGTCAGCTCAATATCCGTTAGAGTTTCGGGTACCGCATTTTCGTCAATCAGCCAATAGCCAGGAATGGATGTGCCGGAAACTCCATCGGTTACGGAGCCGACAACCGTTCCCCCCTCGTTTAACCCATACGGAAATGAATATCTCATCCCCTCTGGACGTTCAAGCCGGAAAAATTGGTCTTTACTCCAGGCTCCAGCCTGAAGGCTGGCCGGAACAGTCGTAAAATCGAAAAAATAACCGATGGCTGTACCGTTATTGGCCAATCCTGTGGCCCAAATATCCGTAAATCTATCGGGCGATGAAAAGGCTTGAGAATCGCCGGAAGCGGAATATGTCGCAATCCCACGAGGTCCATTTATTCGCAGGTATCCGTTAACAAGCACAGTTCCCGAGTCATCAATGTCAATACCTCGGGTTTCAAGCCACGTGCTCAAAGTCGCTGTCTGAAGATTCGAATCGACCCACTTGATCGACTGAGACTCAGAGCCAAAAGCGACCCGAATGGTGCCTACGATGACTCCGCTGGCGTTCACCCCATTGGCTGTGGCGTAGATGATACTCGATTCGGAACCCAATTTCGGAATGGGTAACACTTTAAGAACATCGTTCTGCCAAACCGCCGGAAGTTGACCTTCACCAGAACGTACATATCCAACAATCAGACCAGCGTCGTTGACATCCAAAGCCGCTCCACCCCCACCCAGCGTCGGAAGATCTTTCATGACACCATTCACCCAATAAACCGGACTGTTGCCTGAACCGGAGGTAAAGAACTTTGCACCAACAACCAGGCCAGACGCATTGGCTGCGTTCGCAAATCCGCCAAGTCCTTCCGTAGGCAGTAGTTCTGGCGTTGATTTAAAGTCTTTCCAGATAGCAGGTTCCAGCTTTATCCCATTGGTAGCATTACTGAGGACCGAGCCGACAATGCGACCATCGTTTGAAACATCAACCGCCGAACCACCAAACCCAAGATCAGGTAATTTCTGAAACGGTATTTGCGAATAAACGCTGGCAGACATTATCTGGAGAGATGCCATCATCAAAAGGGCTCTGCAAAATCTTGAGATCACGACATTCTCCTCGTAATCATTCTCAATAGGGCATATCGAGACCAAGGCGATTTTGAACCAGAATCTCGATTTATTAGGATTTGCTTAACCGCAAAGTATACAACCAGACATTGATTTTCAAGTCGAGTCGTCAAAAACGGTCGAATTTTAAGAAGTTGGTCATACGCCTTTTGATAGAAAGTAGTTACGAAGTGATGTGTGGTGGATCCGGGGGTCAATGTTCAGCAGGTAATCCAGAGATGTACACAAGACATCCAACTAGGCAGAATATCTAACCCTTTATAAAATATTAAATTAAGTGCGTCCAGACCACTCGCCTGGACGCACGTTTTGAAGGCCGCTTCAATCAGTCGCTTTCCGAGAGTCGCTTGACGGCCTCTCCACCGACCAGTTCGTGCATCTCTTTCAAAATCGCGATCGCTTTGTCGCGATAGGCATAGCCGGAAATCTTCTCGGAGAGTTGTGTCTCCACTTCAGCAAGTTTTCCAGCGTTTAAGCCTGGGAACCAGTGGCCGCCGTTGCCCAGCAGGTTGTAACGCATTCTGGCGTAATCGGTCAGGTCAAATGCCTTGAGCAGATTCCAGAGCCAGATCACGATCGGAAGATTGATATCGCCGGGCGTTTCTTCCCACCTCGGCAAACCGTTTTGCCAGTTCGCAAGCCATTCTGCACCAAGGGCTTCAGCATAGGCATCGTTGAGCTTGTCCAAGATCGGTGCCAACACCTTTTCGGCATCGTCAAGGTACTTCAAGCCTTGGACATGCTCGTCGAAATCGGACGGCTTGGCTGCTCCCACTGATAGCGTATGAATCTGTGGATGAGAAAGGCAGAAGAGGTCGTTGAAAACCATGGGTGACAAGGGTTTGCACAGATTGACCAGCTTCTTCGTGGGCTGATAAAGCATCCCGCCTTTATCCGATGGGCTGATGATAAACACGCCCATGTCCTGACGTGTCGCGGCCTCAATAGCGGCCCAATTATTCTGGTAGATCCAGTAGTAGTGGAGATTTACGTAATCAAAGCGGCCGGATTCGATGGCTTTGACAATCACGTCCAGTGGGCCGTGGGTGGAGAAGCCGATGTGCTTGACTCGGCCCTCTTTGCGGAGCTTCTCAGCCTCGTCCATACACCCGCCTGGACGCATTGACCAATCGAAGAACTCTTGATTGTTAAGTCCATGCAAACCAAGTAGTTCCACGTGATCCAGCTGCAACAGGCCCATGCTGTGGTCGAATGTCTTGCGGAATTCCTCAGCGGATTCGCAAGGAGCCACTTTGGTCTGTACGATGATCTTTTCGCGATCAAATTTTGGCAGGATCCGGCCCAGTTGGAGCTCGGAAGTTCCATAGCCACGCGCTGTTTCAATATGGTTGATACCCAACTCGACAGATCGTCGGATCGTGGCCTCCAGATTGGCCTGACCCTCGTTCGTAATGCCTTCTGCCTCCTCATCTTTCCACGAATGCTGGTATCGCATCCCACCACACGAAAAGACGGGCATTTGCAGTTCGGTTCGACCAAATCGGCGGTAAATCATGACTTGTCAGTTCACTTCGGATGATTTTTGATGTGTCATAACCAGAAAAAGGCGGAGTGTGGATGTCACAACATCCGCCGAATTAACGACTTATCAAGCTCGCGTCTTTGGGTCAGACGGCTGGCCCGAGCAGATCCTTGACCACGTCCCGCTCACTTACCAGTTCGGCAGCGCTGGCGTCGATCCGGGCCCTGGCGGCATCGTCGATCGTGAAGTCGGTCAAAACTTTGTAAGTCTTGCCGTCAGCGGAGAATAAAGGCATGGAGTAGATCAAGCCACTCGGAACGCCATACTCGCCATTGGAGACAACTCCGGCTGAGAAGCAATCGCCAGCGGCTGTTGGATTTACAGCGCTATGAACATGTCCCAGAGCAGCGTTTGCGGCAGATGCGGCGGAACTCGCTCCACGGGCTTTGATCACGGCACTGCCGCGCTTGGCCACGGTGGGGATGAAAGTTTCTTCGAGCCATGAGTGATCGGAAATCACTTCAGTGACTAGCTTTCCACCGATCTGGGCGTTTTTGTAGTCAGGGTATTGGGTGTCTGAATGGTTGCCCCAGATGTTCATCCGGGTCACTTGGCCGACGTTCACCCCAGCCTTGTCAGCCAGAAGGCTGGCGGCGCGGTTCTGGTCGAGGCGGGTCATGGCAAACCAATTCTCAGGCTTGATCCGTGGAGCATGGCTCTTGGCGATCAAACAGTTTGTGTTACAAGGGTTTGCGACCACCAGAACGCGGGCATCGGCGCTGGCGGATTCATTGATGGCCTTGCCTTGGCCGGTGAAGATCGGGCCATTGGCGCGGATCAGGTCGGCGCGGGTCATCCCATCCTTGCGTGGCATTCCGCCCACCAGAATCACCCAGTCGGCATCTCCGAAAGCTTCTTCAGCTTTGTCGGAAGCCTTCACATCAGAAAGGGTTGGGAATGCGCAATCTTCGAGTTCCATGATCGTTCCGCCAAGGTTTGGCAGGAACTGGCTGACTTCCAGCAGTCGCAGGCTGACGGGCGTGTTTGGCCCAAAGATCTGGCCAGAGGCTAAACGGAAGATCAAAGCATAGCCAATATTACCATTGGCACCACTGACAGCCACGCGTACGGGACGACTCATTTTCAGGATCCTTGAAGCGATGATGGGTGAGGGATTTCAACGTGGCTCACCAATCAACCGTCCTCATCATTGTGGTTGATCTGAACTGACTGCGAGCCATCTTCTTGGACAATATAGTCGAATTCCTGCTCAGGAAACACCCCTGAGGTCAGGTCGAGCTTGTCAGGCAAATCACCTAACCGATTCGTAAGCTGTGCTACTGACTTATTTTGCCGCGATAATTGGTCGTCCAGTCTCCATCTTCTCAGTCGATAAATCAGGATGATCAAAAAAATGCTCAGAAACAATCCCATCGCCCAGGCGAACTGACGTTCAAACCTGGCCCTGACCAGCTCCGTTCTTTGCCAGTTCAGGCCATGGCCCAGCAGGAGCGGGGCTGAACGGAATCCGTCCTGAGCACGATATGCCCATAATTTCAGGAAAAATCCTGCCGATTCGACTTTCTCTTGAATCTCTGAGCCGAGCGGGAATCCGGGCGGTAGGTCGGTGAGTTCCACCACCCACGGGAATTTCCCGGAATCTTCCGTGAAAATCCAAAGCTCATAGCGCTTTGTCAGCCCATAAGCGTTCGGTGGAACATCAAAAGCTAAAGCTCTGCGAACGGTTCCTTTGACCTGAACCAACTGGCCTCGATATTTTTTGGGATCCTCACGAGGGTCGCGATAGAGGTGGCTGAAAGTCACATCCCGGCGGGCATCGCTGATGAGTTGGCTCACCTGAGCTTTACGAGCTTTATCGAGGAAGTGGTAATAAAGCGCAGGGGGCAGGTCGCGATCAAGGTCCGTGAGGGTTTCGAGCAGGAACGGCAAGTCTTCTGGCGGTGTCTGGATCGGGCCTGTCTGATCCGGATTCAAATCCGTGGTCGATTTCTTGCCGGGTTGATCGACGGCGTTTTTATCGGAATCGTTCGATTTCTCAGGCTTCGATTGGGCCAGAATCATGCCTGAAGCAAGGCCAGGGCTCTGGGATGGATCGATTAATGCCGTTCCAGGGATTGAGCCTGACGCCTCATTCTGAATTTTATCACCAAATAAGGATGCCCAGAATGCTGGCCTTGAAACTTGCATAAATATGGCGATGACAAAAAACAGCTGGATTGTGAGTCGAATGATTTTACCAGACGGGTTTCGAAATCGTTGTCGGGGGCCGAATTGCAGTGGTTGTATTGCTGGGGTATTCATAATTTATGATTTTCAATCGTGGATGACAGTTCCTGCAATATCAAAACCGACGTTTTATTGGCTCAGAATGTTCTTCAGCTTTCGTTGAACCACTGGATCAAGTTTTTTGTCGGCATGAGGGGTGATATCTGACAATTCCAAGGCTTTGCGAGCCTCGGTTTTGGCAGGGTCGATCAGGCCTAGTCCAAAATCCACTTCCGCCAGTTCGGCAAAGACCGGTGCGCTGGTTGGATAAAGAGTGGAGGCCGTGCGCAAACATTTTGCTCGCTGGGCGGTGAGTGCAATTTGCTGGACTGGTGGAATTTTGTCGCCGGATTGCCGAAGCATCATCGCAATAAAACCGGCCTGGCGTCGCCAGATCGAGACGGCGATTGGGTTTCTGGGCAATGATAATGCACTTTGATATGCAAATTCGATTTTTTTCCAGGTCGATTCAAATGCTTCTGGCTTAGAGCCTTCCGATACCCAGTTCTGATATTCCAGCTCCGCCAGCTTTACATAAGCATCGGAGTCTTTGGGATCGGCTTCAATCGCCAACAATAATTGCTGGCGAGCCGCTGAAACTCGTGGAGCGGGCCCCATCAGTAATTCTGATGCAATCGCATTGGCACTTTCGGCTTTCCAGAATGGCACGGTGGCGCCCAGAAATCCGCCAAAGACGGCCATGCAGCCAGCCACTGGCAAAAACCGCAAGACTTTATTGTCAAAGACCACCTTGGTCGGTGCCGTCCGCCAGCGATCGTCCGCCAGATTCAATCCGATTGCCATCAAGAGCCAGAAACCAAGGGCCACGCTTGGGAATCCAATCCCACCAGCGGCCAGCCAGGTGATCATGATCGAGATGAATGCGGCTGCCAGATGTTCGCTTCGGATCGCGCATTGCTTCATGATTGAACCTGAGATGAGCCAGGCAAAGAGCCAGCTCAGGCTTAATACAAGCCAACGCCTGAGCAAATCTTCCTGAAATAAATTCCAGCCGCCTAAAACGGGTGCAATCAGGAAGGCTGAGGCCGAAATACCAGCCAGTTTCCAGATATTTCGGCTAGCCGCCGTGGTTTCATAATCCGTTTGTGCGGACTCTTCATCTGGTTTGGACTTGCTCACGGACCAGAGGAAAAATGCCAATGCGGCTCCGAATAAGATCACGGCAAAAATCCCAGCCGTAACCCAAAGCTCGAGAAATACGTTGTGCGGATCACTGATCTCTTCACTTGCCTCAGGCAGTTTGAATTGCATATAGCGATATGCAAAATTCGCTGGACCAACGCCCCAGAGCCAGTTGGAACTCTGGCGGATCACGTCCCAGGTGGCCACCCAGTATTCCACCCGATATCGCAGGCTTTTTACGCTTTCAGTCAGGACCAGCAAATCCATGCGTCCTGATGCCAGACCAGCCAGGAACAATGCAATCGCGATAAATCCAAATGGAACGACGATTTTCACGACATATTTCAGCCGGGTTTTGCGAAGCAGAAACAGGCTTGTCACACCAATCCCGGCCATCAATCCAAGCCACGCGCTGCGGCTTTTGGTCCACAGGAGACAAAGCCCGATCAGGCTTTGGAGTATGAAAAGTGGGATCATTCTGGCCAGTTTCGTACCAGAACTTTGGTTGGGCTTCAAAAGCTGGTCAAATAAGAGACCAAAAAGGATGACCAGCGGGCCTACCAAAACTCCGGCGAGTGAATTTGCCAGAGCGAAGGTGGACATCGGCTCATTTGATCCCAACAACCGATCTTCAAATGCTTTACGGCTCGGAGAGTTGGGGTCGATCCCAAGGCTCATCAAGGTGCGTTCCGGATTGGCATTATAAGCATTGCGGACTTCAGAAAATTCCACAGTCGTCTGAAAGATTCCGTAACAGGCCAGAGCTGTGACCATCACGATTTGCGACCAGATCAACCCCGTGGATTCATCGGCATTTCGTGGAAGTTGCCTGTAGAGGAGATAGGTCAGGCCAAGGGCGGCCCATTCCCAGCAGATGTTGGTTGCAGGGCGATGATCGAGCGCACGGCCTGTAGAAAGCATGACGACTAAGACTAAAATACAGACGGCGGCATCAGCGAGATGAAATCGGAATTGGAAGTCATCGCGTTTGATGCGGACTGCGCAGAAGCCCAGAGCGGCCACGATCACCCAGAGGCACCAGTAAAGGCCTGTGCCTTCGTTGGCATCTTCGCTTGGCCAGAGCAATCGTGCGGAAATCAGGCCTGAAAACAGGCCAAGAGCGATCGCATCCCAGCCGAAGCCGGAATGGACGGTGATATCGACAGAATCGCGGCGGTGAACGATCGTCGGGCCTGCTGCTCGATGACGATTTGCCGTTGCTCTTGAAGACATCTGATCACTCTTTCTTGAATTTCGTCAGGCGCGATCAGGGGGATTCGGTTTCGTACCAGCCGTTTCAGGATGATGCCCTTTGATCTTTGGAATCGTCTGTTTATAGATCAATCCACTGATCACCGTGGCCACCAGGAGAAAAACGAAGCCGCCGATCCCTAAAATCACGCCGAACCACTCCAGCGCGTTTTCCGGCGGCCAGCGATCGTTATTTCCCATTTTCAGGCTCAGGCCCACCAGCCCTGGACCCGCAACGGTCCAGATGGTGAGTATCCCGAACAGGATGAACATCCGTTTGGCAGGCTTGGAGAGGTCTTTCCAGGATCCGTTCATAATCGACCCTTAACAGCCCGATTGGCTTCCTGACTCTTGCAGAATGCCGCATGGGCATCATGACGCTCGCGCCATTTTGCAGCCACCTGGGCAGGCCCATCCGCCACAGGAACGGTGAACGATTCACCGCCTGCTCTCCACTTGACTTCAATGGTGTCTGCAGCGACACCTTTTTCACCAATCACCACGCGTAGTGGGAACCCGATCAGGTCGGCATCTTTGAACTTGAAGCCAGGTCTCTGATCGCGGTCGTCGATGATCACATCGGCTCCGGCGGCGGTCAGAGCCTCAGCAAACTTGTTCGCCAGATCCATGATTTCAGGCTTGTTCACAGCCAGAGGGATCACGACCACTTCATAAGGAGCGATCGGCATTGGCCAGATGATCCCGTTTTCATCGTAAGATGCTTCAACGGCGGCCGCTAGAATCCGGTTCACACCGATTCCGTAACAGCCCATGATCAGGTGCTGCTGCTTGCCATTTTCGTCGAGGTAGTTGGCATTCATGGCTGCAGAATACTTCGTACCGAGCTTGAAAACGTGTCCGATTTCAATGCCCTGGGTAATGATCATCGGTGCCCCGCCTTTAGGGCTTGGGTCGCCAGCCTCAGCGTTACGCACGTCCACCACGTTTGAGAGTGGGAAGTCGCGGCCGGGAACCACATTGACGTAGTGAACGTCCACTTCATTTCCACCCACAACAGCCAGAGGCATGGCGGCTGCGGAAGGGTCGATCAGGAGCGGAATCTTGGAGTCGATCGGGCCCAGAAAGCCCATCGGGGCACCCGTGGCTTTAAGAATCTGCTCGGCCGTGGCAAGCTCCAGACTCTGAGCTCCGAAGGCTCGACGCACCTTGGCTTCGTTGGCTTCGTGATCTCCACGAATCAGAATTCCCACCACTTTTTCGTCCGCACTGAAGACGAGTAGCTTGGCGGTTTCCTCAGGCTTCACGCCCAGAAACTCGGCCACTTCCTGAATGGTGCGTTTGTGAGGCGTCGATTTTTTCTCGGCAGCAGGCGCGTTTGGATCGACAGGAGCAGGCCAGGCGATGGCCCCGATCTCTGCACGTTCCTGATTGGCTGCATAGCCGGAAATGGGATCTTGAATGATTTTGTCTTCGCCGGTTGAGCTTGGGACCATGAATTCATGGGAGCTGTCGCCGCCGATCGGGCCTGATTCAGCCTCGACAATCACATAAGGCACGCCGCATCGGTCAAAGATCCGGCAATAGGCTTCGTACATGGAGTCGTAGGCATGGTTCAGCTGATCGACATCCTTGCTGAACGAATAGGCGTCTTTCATGAGAAATTCGCGGGTCCGCAGAACGCCGAATCGGGGACGGGGTTCATCGCGAAACTTGGTCTGAATCTGGTAAAGCGTGATCGGCAACTGTCGATAACTGTTGATCAGGTCACGGGCCAGGTCGGTGACCACTTCTTCGTGGGTCGGTCCAAGGGCAACGTGCCTGTCGCCGGAAAGTTTGAGCTGCATGAGCAGATTGCCGAACGTTTCATAGCGTCCGGTCTCTTTCCAAAGTTCGATCGGCTGAAGGGCTGGCATCAGCACTTCGATCGCTCCGGACCGGTTCATTTCTTCGCGCACAATGGCTTCGGCTTTACGCAGACTTCGAAGGCCGAACGGTAGATAGGTGTATGCTCCGGAGCCGAGCTGGCGGATAAATCCGGCTCTGACCAATAGCTTGTGGCTTGGAACAACGGCGTCCGAAGGGACTTCTTTGAGGGTCGGGATGATGGTCTGCGTCCAGCGCACGTTTTCAGTATCCTGCAAAAGGTCGGAAATGATCGACATGAGATATATGGCGAGTTTACACGCCCAAGGCCGAAGTGTCCAACCCGAAAGTCAATGCGAAGCTTTAGAACCGATAAAATAAGTTTTCCGGGCAGGTTACACCCAGTCGCTGGTCACCGCTTTATAAGTCGTCTTCGCTTTCGTGAAACCAAGGTCCCGGTACATCCTCACAGCATTCGGATTCTCAGCCGTTACTTCGAGCATGGCCTTGCGTAAGCCGTAATTTGAGAATCCTTCTAAAGCCTTTGAAACCAATGCCTTTCCGAGCCCCTTGCGACGATAACCGGGAAGTACGGCCACGTTCTGGATCGACCCGAAACCGGTGCGGTCAACCACGCCTTGAATGGTCGCGCAATAGCCTTGGTCACACCCGATCAGCCAGGTGGCCTGCGGCAGAAAGCCAGGCTTGAGACGAATCTCGCGCATCAGCCTCTGGCAGCCCCAGCGGTCGCCGAGGATCGGGAAGACCTGGCTGTCCACCTCGTGGCTGAAACTCAGGAACTTGATTTCAGCGTGAAGGTCCAGCAGATTCTCTGACCATTCGCGCCAGAAGTATCCTTCAGGCAGGTCGCTGGCCGGCTTCCAGGAGCTCAAATCCAGCTCCATCCGAAATCGTTTGAAGTAGGTAACGGCCATCGCTTCAGCCCATTTTTTTTATTGGCGACCAAGTCCGTTCACCGAATTCATCTCTCCATGTGCCAAATCTTAAGCCATGTTTCAGGGGCCGTCAATCCACTCCCACGCAATTGGATGAAGATCAAAACCATCTATGCAACATCAGGCCAAATGGTTTAAGTTTTGATTCAATGAGTATTGATGACTTGCTGACTCTGTTTCCAAAAGGGGCCTGAATTGAATAGGAATGCACTACGCCGGATCGCCATGTGGTCAGGGCCCAGAAATATCTCGACCGCCATGCTGCGTTCCTGGGGCAGCAGGGCAGACGCTTTTGTCTGCGACGAACCACTTTATGCACATTATTTGAAGGTGACACGGCTGCCTCACCCAGGAATCGACGAGGTCATCGCTGCTCAGGAGACAGACTGGCAGAAAGTGGTCGATTGGTTGACCGGCCCTGTTCCAGAAAGCCGGTCTGTTTTCTATCAGAAACATATGACGCATCACATGTTGCCGAATATTACGCGAGACTGGCTCGATCAAGTCACAAACGCGTTTTTGATCCGCGACCCTCGCGACATGATCATTTCGCTTGCAAAGGGTCTGCCGAAAGTTCGAATTGAGGATACAGGGCTGGTTCAGCAGCTCTCCATTTTCGATCATGTTTGTCAGCGAAACGGATCGATCCCAGCCGTGGTCGATGCCCGCGATGTGCAGAACCATCCGGAAATCATTTTGCCGAAATTGTGCGAAGCCGTTGGCGTTGCATTTGACCCGTCCATGCTGAGTTGGGCAGCCGGAACACGTTCTACAGACGGTGTCTGGGCCAAATACTGGTATGCTAATGTCGAGAAATCGACAAAATTTGAACCCTATCAATCCAAAAACGAGCCAGTGCCGCCTGAATGTCAAGCCATTCTGGATGAATGTATTACAATTTACGATCAAATGGCCAAACACCGGATTCAACCCTGAACTTAGGATTTCCCAGTAAAGGATTAAGCCATGCTCCAGAAATACAATCCACTCAACGAGAACCTGATTTACAGTGTGAACGGGAAACTTCTGAGGCGAGATGAACCTGGGATCAGCCCATTTGATTCCGTGGTGCAGGGCGGTGATGCCGTTTGGGAAGGGCTGAGGCTTTACAACGGCCGGATTTTCAGGCTGAAAGAGCACCTGGATAGACTTCGCGATTCTGCCAAGGCTTTGGCGTTTGTGGAAATCCCATCGCACGATGCCATCACAGATGCAATTCGGGCCACTCTTGAAGCCAATAAAATGGTAGATGGAGTGCATATCAGGCTGACCCTGACCAGAGGCATCAAAATCACATCAGGGATGGATCCTCGACTGAATAAACAGGGACCGACATTAATTGTTCTTCCTGAATACAAGCCACCGGTTTATGATAAAACAGGCTTGAAACTGGCCACATCCAGCGTGCGTCGACCATCTCCGGATGTGATGGATCCGAAAATTCACCACAACAACCTGATCAATTCGATTCTCGCCAAAATCGAGGCCAATCTCTCTGGCGCAGACGATGCCGTGATGCTTGATTCACGGGGCTTTGTCGCAGAAACAAATGCAACCCACCTGTTTCTGGTTAAAAATGGGGTGGTTCATACGCCCAGAGGCGTGGCCTGCCCGGGTGGAATCACGCGAACGGTGGTTCTGGAGATGGCTCCAGAGTTGCAAATTCAAGTGGTTGTGGAAGATCTGTCACTGGTCGATTTTTATAAGGCGGATGAAGTCTTCTGTACAGGAACGATGGGCGAGTTGGCTCCAGTAGTGACAATAGATTCGCGAACGATTGGCACTGGTCAGATCGGCCCTGTCACGATGCGACTTTCAGAGGCATTTGCTGCCAAAGTGGCGGTGGAAGGAACAATCGTGGTGGATTCCGTGAATTGATTTGACATGGACGTTTGGAACGTTGATAGTTGGGAGTCATCAATCAGGATCTTTGAATAGGATTGGACGATTTTCATGAGTTTCAGCGACGATTTCGATCCCTACTCCCCGCCCAAAGCCGAACAAAACAAGCCGGTTGGGACAGAGATGATCGGTCTTGCGAAGGATTTTACGACCGGCGATGTCTTGAGCCGAAGCTGGCAGATTCTGAGGAGTCGGATGGGGCTAGTCATGGGAACGTGCCTTGCATCCTTCCTTCTCAGCAGTCTACCAGGTATCATTTCATCCATCATTTCACCAAACGATCCTGAGGCACCTCCGAATCCACTTGCGATTCTGATAGGCCTGATCGGAGCCGTTTTTGGCATCTATTTGCAGTGCGGCTTGTTTACTTTCTTAATCAATCTGGCTTCTGGACGGAAATCGGAATTTAACGACCTTTTCCGGGGTGGGCCGATTGTCATCAAAGCGATATTGGGGGCATTGCTATTTGGGGTTGCAGGTGGAGCTGTATTTGCCATCGGATTTGCTACGATTGCTTTGCTGTTTACTGTTGCAGGTGGGGCTGGTGTTACCATAGGAGTTCTGGGGTGGATGTGCGTGGCTTCGCTCATCTTCACACGCTTCTCGCAATATTTTTATCTACTGGTGGATCGTGAAATTGGAGTGATTGAAAGTTTTAATCTTTCGTCACAATTGATGAAGGGCCGATTCTGGCAATACAACATTTTTCTACTGACATGTGGATTAATCAATCTGGCCACGATTGTCACTTTATTCACCGGTCTATTGCTGACCATTCCGTTGAGCATGATTGCTTCAGCCGTATTTTATCTGGCCATCACCGGTCAGCCTGTCGCCGATCCGATGGCTTTTAATACAAATTCGCAAGACGAGTTTGTGTGAAGCCTAGGGGGTTTGGGTGGAATTGGCAATGTTTAATGCTGGTTCATGGATGAAAAGGTTTTCATCAATTTTCTGGATTCACATTGTCAATCCGGATAGATCCATCGTACTATAAATAGTGGGATCTGATTTCGGTCGGAAAATCGGTGGAAGCGAGTGGTCAGGACGATCTGGCATAGCGGCTTCCAACGGAAATCAAATCCGTTTCTAAGTGAGAGAAGGGACCGCGACGATGGGCCAGTCTCGCCTCAATACATTTCTGAAAGTCGTTTCTGCAACACTGGTTG
>CAMBZY010000018.1 GCA_945872325.1 Candidatus Kuenenia stuttgartensis
GATCCGAAAATGGTCGAACTCGGGCTGGTGAAAGCAGATGAACACCAAGATGTGGTTCTGGCAGAATACGAATATTACACGCGAAACGCCTTGGTTCAGCTTCGTCGGGTCCGTACGGGCGATCAGCTTGAAGAGGATCACATGCGGAACCGGCAGATGATCGTTCGCTGGCTTCTGGCGAATTCCAAAGCGATCGAAATCCGCCAGCGCGACGGCAAGACCTATTTTGTGATGGTCGACGCCAAGGCTTTCCGAGCCGGTGTGGCCAAACTTTTGGCAGAAGTCCAGCGGATCAAGTCTGAAGGCGATTACAACGCAGCAAAGGAATTGTTCGAAACGCACGGGATAAAGTTTAATCCGAAGGTCAGGGATGAAGTTCTGGCACGTGTCAACAAGCTGAAACTGCCTGGCTATACAGGCTTTGTGATGCCCAGGCTAGAGCCCTTGAAAGACGCATCGGGAACGATCACGGATATCAAAATTGACTATCCATGCGACCTGACGCGTCAGATGCTTGAATATTCCGCCGTTGGCAGAGCGATCAGACAAGGAGTGGCTAAACCTTGATAGGATCAGACCGAAAATGACTTCCCGTTTTTAAAACCAATAAACCGGGGCTAACGCCAAGACCGGCTAGATAAGAGGCGATCGCATTCGGTTTCTTGGTTTGAATCTAGCCGCCGGGCGATAGCCCACGGTCTGCACAAGAGAATTAACCGGGGCTAGCGCCAAGACCGGCTAGGTAAGAACCCGCACGGCGATTGACCTCGGTTTACGCAATTTACAAAACCAACCGGGGCTAGCGCCAAGACCGGCTAGATAAGAGGCGATCGCATTCGGTTTCTTGGTTTGAATCTAGCCGCCGGGCGATAGCCCACGGTTCGCGCAAGAGAATTAACCGGGGCTAGCGCCAAGACCGGCTAGGTAAGAACCCGCAAGGCGATTGACCGCGGTTTACGCAATTTACAAAACCAACCGGGGCTAGCGCCAAGACCGGCTAGATAAGAGGCGATCGCATTCGGTTTCTTGGTTTGAATCTAGCCGCCGGGCGATAGCCCCCGGTTCGCGCAAGAGAATTAACCGGGGCTAGCGCCAAGACCGGCTAGGTAAGAACCCGCAAGGCGATTGACCACGGTTCGCTTAAAAAGCGATAGCCGGCCTGATCCTACTCACACAAAATTGGGACATGTTAACGCAAAAATCCCAGCGAGGAATCGCTGGGATTTTTTGTGGTTCAATCCGATTACAAACGCCCGATCAGCGAACCCCGTAAGGATAAACACTCACAGAACGAAGCTTTTCATGGCCCAGAAAGCTTTTTTGTTTGTAAAGCTGAACCGGTACAAGCGACATCCCAGGCTGCTGTGCAACTGCTGGAACAGCCTGCATTTGCGGAGCCGCTGAAGTCGGGGCAGGGGCCGCATACGAATAGCCTACAAGCACGGGCGTATATGCCTGCTGCTGTGGCTGGGGTGCCGTGTAACCATAAGCCTGTTGTGGAGATGTGGCGACCGGAGCTGGTCCTGCCAGATTTCTGCGGCCAATTTCCTGGAGCAATTGTGCGTCGGTGAGCGCTGAGGCAGGCGCAGCCGATTGGGCTGGTGCTGAAGCGGCGTTCGGAGGAGCGCTCCGAAGTCGATTGGCAAGCTCTCGTACCAGATCGTCGTTCTGACTGTTACCCGTTGCCGCAAAAGCATTTGGAGCGGAGGCGGCCGTAGTTGGTGCAATCCCGACCGGCATCATCACGCCATAGGAATAAGGCTGAACAGGGGCTGAATACACTGCTGTAGGTGCGGCGTAAGAGTAGCCTTGTGGTGATGTTACAGCAGGTGCTGAGGCAGCGGCAGGCCCTGTAAAGATCTGGAAAGGGGCTGCACCTGTGACTGTACCAACGGACGGGCCTGTGGGCACAGCGACGACCGACCTGTGGTTCCACCAACCTCCAGCGTTTACAACAGTGATTGGGTGCACCAAGGACATCATCAAGATGCCTGGACGTGTTAGATAACTGAGGCGAAAGTACGCTTCCCTGATCATTTCGCACCTTTTTTCGTGTCAGAAAAAGTCGAGTTTTAAGATTAAGTTCAAGAACTATCTTAATCTTGCTACACCAACGGAATACGAGCGGTGGACAATCAAAAAATTGCCCGTTATTTTTCGTGGTCAGCCTGATTGAGAGGCTTCTTAGGACAACCCGATCGGTGGTCCGGATATAGAACGCTCTGCAGAATCACAAATCCGTTTAGCCTCAGATTGAGCCAAAGCAAACATGCACTATGAATCCGCACGGAGAGATGCAGGCCCGCTCGAAAAATCAGAATCAATTGCGTGCAATCCACATAACACCAACAGCTTACCCATGATCAAGGGAAGTCGGTTCCTGGCTGAACGCCTTTTCAAGAAGGCTCATGCCGGATTATGGGGTTATGGCATTCAATGTGATCTGGTTTTAGGGGCCACACCGGAATCCGGCATGAGCCAAGTCAATGCTCATCCCAGAATTCTGATCAAAGATAGCCGAGGTCAGCCAGCCTTTGCTGAATCAACGCTTCTTCATCAGGATTCAGAGGACCGGTGTCAATGGACTCTGAAACAACAGAATCCTGCAGTTGCATCGAATTCCGGAATTCCGGCTTGAGTAGTTCTGTCAGGACACGTCCATCCATATCGTCAGGTACTGGGACGCCCAGAAGATGCAAAATCGTGGGCGCGATGTCCAATAAACAGGCTCCGTTGGGGCTTGCCCCGTTTTCAAACGCAGGCCCTACGCCTACGATCATGCCTTCAAGGCGGTGGTCGCCGGTGGGGCCAAATGCCGGACTGATCGTTTTGTGGGTGGTGAATTCATGAAGCCCGATGGTTCGATAATTCCAGTCCTTGAGGACGACGGTCAGGTCCGGCCCCATCTCGATCAGAGGTCCGTTGTACAAGTCCTGCCGTCCATAGACTTTTTCGACCAGCGGCTCGCCAGTTTCCGGATGCTTGAGCATCATGAGGCGCTCTTTAATCTTCTCAATCAAAGCAGGAGCGTCGGCTGGATCCACGCAACCATTGGGCTGACGACCTTTTATGTTTAGAAAGATCTGGCCGAAATTGCCCTGGGCGTAGGCCACCGTTTTCGACCAGTCGATATGCTTGGCCGAGAGGAACGCCGATTGTGCCAGCCTGTCCCAGAAATTATCCTGACCACCTTGAAACCGACTGACCCGCTGATCGGCCAAGCCAAGTCGGGTCATGATTTTATAGATCCATTCCGGAGTCACACCACGGCGATAAAACCAATGCTTCTGCTTGACATAAAGTGAGTTCTGAAGCTGGATTAAACCTTCGTCGAGCAACCAGACATTAAAATTGACGTACCACTCAATCGGGCCAAATCCGTGATCGCTCATCAGGATCACGTTCGTATCAGGACCAAGTTTTTCAAGAATGAGTCCGACACCAGCGTCGAGCGTTTCCCAAAATTCGACGAATCCCTGACGAATTTTTTCGAGGTCGCGGCCACGTGCCTTATCATGCGCTGGATCCCAGGCATGCCAAAGCTCGTGCTGGATTCGATCTGTCGCCATGAGGTCGTACATGAACAAGTCCCAGTCATGGTGGGTTGCCATATACTCCACAGCAGCAAGGTGTTCCTTCAGAAATCCTGTCAAATCGGCGAGGGCGTCAGCCTCGTGTCCACCATCGTGAGTGACCGTGGCCCAGGCCCGATATGTTCCACCGAGCGCCTTTTTCATTTCCTCGAAGGCGGCAGGATCGCTGGAAAAATCTTTGGCGTCGGCCGGGCTCAGAAAGTCTCCAATGTAAAAGCCGGGAGCAGGTCGGGGCGGATAGCTCATCGGCACGGCACCGGCAACGGTTCGCTTGCCAAATCTTCCGGCAGTCTCCCAAACGAGCTCGGATTTGATACATCGGCTTGTGTTGATCCGTCCGGCAAGCGGATTATGGCCATGCTCAACAAATTCAAAAACACCGTGCTTGCCCGGGTTCTTGCCTGTCATGACAGTCGTCCAGGCCACAGGACTTAACGGTGGGAAGACCGAATTGAGAGTCCCGGAAACGCCTTTCTGGATCAGGCTTTGAAGCACGGGCAGACGCCCCTCCGCCATGAGGGGCCGAAGGATATCCCAGGTCGCTCCATCCCAGCCCAACACGAATACTCGACTCGACATCCATAATCTCCCAGAATCGTTCGGGCAGGGGCCTGCGAATTCCGATCAGTCAGCCAGTCACCAACATCATCTGAGGCTGACGAGCAATCCACATCTAGGTTTTATCATATTTTTGGCACATCTGCACTTTGTACGAAGCAAAGCGAATTCAGCAAGTCATTCTTCTTCGAACTGTCAAATCATGGATTGACGCCCCCAAACAGGCCAATGCCTATAAAACTTGCTAAGAACGCACGTATTACTGGCAACCCGTGACCACTTGCCTGTTTCTTGCACGAAATCTGATCTCAAAGCTCCAGACTCGCATCTTCAAAAATGATGGAGTACGCCTCAGGAGAATTGGCTTTCGAGCAATCTGCCAAGCGAACCGGACGAAATCTCGAATTTTTTTTCGAGATTTTGGAGCAAGGTTTTGGAATTGGCACGCGGGCTGCTTTACATATCTATTGTGAGCCATAAAGACCGGAAGAGGCAAACTTAAGGTCGGCTCACAGCAGATGGAACAGAGAGGACACAAAGCGTCGTTCTCCCTGGTTGTGACCCGGCTTCCTTGGGGGAAGCCGGGTTCTTTTTTTTGATTTCAAAACCAGTTTGAGCCGAAGCCCAAACCGATTATCTGGACGCTTTCAGAATCAGACCGTCAGGCGGATGTTATTTTTCTGCATCCAAGCCAGAACTCGGTCGACGACGAACATGAAGATCACCAGATTGATCCAGCACCACCACCAGGCGGAATCTTTTGGAACAAAGAGGTGCTGAACCTCTTCCACATAATGGTGAACGCAATACGCTGCTAAAGCGTTCTGGCCAAAGCGTTCAAAGATACTCAGACGGAGCTTCCAGACATCGCAGACCAGCAGGCTCAGGCCAAGCAAAGTCAAAGCCGTTCCCATGTTAAACAACACGAATGGAACGCTGACCATTTTCTTGTACATCATCCAGTAACTGACTTTACGCTCTTCCCCACCCGGTGGAGGAACCAGTGGAGGTTCAGCCAGCAAGTCGCCGATCGGCCGGCCCTTCGCCTTCGAAAAGTCGGGCCAAACGGGCGATTCCGCCAGCTTGTCAGACTTGGCAGCGGCTGTATCCCCTTTAGGCACGTCGTAAAGTCGGCTCAAGCCTGAGATTCCCCAGCCCAGCGTGGCGATCAGCAGACCACTTAAGATGAGTCCTGGTATGGCTTTCACAGCCACTTCACGGTTCATCACATAATCGTGAGCCAGCGATCCACCGAGCATGAGTGCTGCCCAGCTCATCAGACCAAAAATGCCGCCATCCCAGGCTGATTGGCCTTTGATGCCTAAGAAGTCATCAAGAAAGTTTGGCTTACCGTGGACGAAATTCCAGTTGAAGTAATACGAGATCACGACGTGGCCGACCATCAAGCTGATCAGACCGATGAGCCGAACACGAGCGGAGCGGCCGATGAGTGGAATGACCAGCATCTGGGCACATCCAATAATCGCCAAAGTCTCCCACAGATTGGCTTTAAGGGTTTTAGCGATCAGCTTGCCAATCGACGACCAGGAGATCTCGGACCATTTTTCGATCTTGATATCGTCGCCACCGGCATAGAGGAAAAGCGAAATTCCGACCAGCATCAATCCGCGCAGCAGGAACTTGCGAACGGTTTCCGACGTGCCGAACCGCTTGATGGAACTGAGCCATGAAAGGCGGAACGAAAAGCCGACCATGAACATGAAAGTGGGCATGATCCAGTCAGCCAGACTTTCGTAAACATTGTGGTGCTTGATGATTTCAGGCATGGCTTTGAGGCCGCCCGAGAAATTGACGACGATCATGCTCGCGACGGTCAATCCTCTGAGTTGATCGAGAGAAACGAGTCGCGGACGCTTGGCAGGAACCGCCGATTCCAGCTCGGAATGAGGTCCCCGGGAAGCATCTAATTCAGCAGACGGATTCATCTTGCGGTAATTCCAGACGGATGATTTTGAGTCGAAAAGTGAAGTCTTACGCCTATCCTAACAATTTTAAAACCAAGATTCGATAACCGACCAAAACCAGACTCGCTTTAACACCGGTTTAAAAATCGACTTGAGGGGATTCTTTCAGCAAGTTATTCATTCAGGTCGAAGGTGGGGACGATGGTGTCGGATGTTGATTCATGAAAAGTCTCTAAACCTTCACTGGGCAAATGAAGTGGCTGTTGAAATTCGGGCGATTCCGGATTCTCAGGAAGATCATCATCCTGACCAATAATTTGAGCGTGACTGCCTGCCGTAATTTCATCGACAGGTACTGGAGGACCCACTGGCAAACGACCTTCGCGCCGACCTTTTCGCCATCGGTAAATCGCTATGCCTACACATAATGCGAGAATTCCGACTGTCAGGAAACGCTGTGCTTCGTGAATCCCCTGCTCAATCTGCTGAGCAAAAACCCAGCCAAGGCCGAACATCAAAGGGGTGGATAAACTGACTGCGAACAAGTCCGTCACCAGGAGTTTCAGGGGCGGGATTCGCAAGATGCCTGCCGTGAGGTACGCTGCGGTTCGAAAACCGACTGCAAATCGTCCGAGGATGAGGATTTTCACACCATGGCGATGAAAGTATCCCTTCATTTGAGCTTCACGCTGAGGGGTCAGGAACTTGCGGGCGAGCGAAAGGTTCATCACCTTCTCGCCATAAAAATAGCCCATGAAATAAACAACGAAATCGCCCAGAAGGACGCCCACAACACACGCTGTAAATGCGAGAGGAGCCCACATGACATGGTGCTTTGAGAGGATGGCCGCCATGATGACCGGAGCCTCTTCAGGCACGGGCAGGCCCAGTCCACCCAGCACGAGCAGGAGGATGATCCCAAAGTATCCAAATTGCCCGACAAACTCTTCGGTCACGCCAACGCGTCTCCTCGTCGAACCATCAGCCAGATCATCTTATACTCTTCCGACACCAATCGTCCCATGCCCCGTCAATTTCGTCCAGCATTTTCTTCAACCCATTATCAAATAAGAGCTTTCAATCGCTCTTGATTGCGAGCCGCAAAATCTGCATGGCCACGAAACATGCCAGCGATATCGGAATCAGATACCCAAGATACAAGGTGATTGGGATACCAATCGCTGGTCCAGCCAGAATCATTGGCAAGACAAAAATGATCGCCACTACCATCATACACCCAACGGAGGTCATGATGGTCTTAAAGTTATTCGCTTCACTGATTTCCTCGTAATGAAGATCCAGAGCCCGGCCCCTTCGCAAACTTCTGACCGCCCCTTCAGCCACCTCCATCGACCTCATTCCGTCCAGTAAACCAGGGGCCTGCGCAACCGTACGATCGCTCGCTTTTGTCCACTGGTCGATCATCACCGTATGGCGATTCCACGATGGCAAGTCCTCTGTTTTCAATACCTTCGATTGATCCGAAGGCTGGTCAGGCTCGATCTGAAAGCTGGAAAGGCGACCACCTTCAGAGCTGTCCGGATCGCACTGAAGCTCCAGAATCTGATCCCTCGCCGTTACCGTCAGTTTCACCCAACTCTCACTAACACCTGTACGGATAGTGACTTCCGCTCGTCGATCACCCGATCCTCGAAGCTGGGCCGTGAATCGTTCCGTGGGTGCTGTACCGGCTGGAAAACCCATCGCAGCAATGTTTTCCACCTCGCCCATCAGAAATCGAATCACGTCCACCCACTTTGAAAACGGATTCAGAACGAGCGATTGCTTTGTGAACGGTGAAGAAATCTCCAAAACGATCGACCTGAGTGG
Organism: Candidatus Kuenenia stuttgartensis; assembly: GCA_945872325.1. GTDB lineage: Bacteria > Planctomycetota > Planctomycetia > Isosphaerales > Isosphaeraceae > QWQI01. The sequence continues at coordinate 7,907 of CAMBZY010000018.1, forward strand.
TCCGGCTGTCCCTCCCGTTCCTGTCGCCTGACGAATCGCCTGAATGCCTGGATGAAATCGCAGGGGCAGGTCGGGGGTCACTACTGACCGAAACTCATGGTTGGAAAGCGTGACCTGATAGTAGGGATCCGTATTCAGGCCAGGTGGATGCAGACACATGCAATTCCAGCCCTGAGAAGCACTTCGGCGCAGCAACTCGCCACGCTCTTCAAGTGGTCCACCGATCAGGGCGGCTTCAATATCAGAGGTCGCCAGGACTGCTTCAAGATCTTTATTGCCTGGCAAGTCTGGGCTTGGAGGCCAGGTCATGACAACTTGGTGCCGGCTATCTTTCTTAAGATATTGGGCAAATTCAGCAGTGTTCGAATCTTCGCCCAGGATAACGATTTTCATGACGGAGGCTCTTTTTTGGGATCACGTATCTGGACGGTTCGTCTTGGCATCAGACATCTCCGATGACTATTAATGTATGACGTAGTGAAGCCAATTGAGCAACGCCCCCGAACTGGAACGGGCGGTTCTGTTGGTGCCTCAGGAAGGATGAGCCTGCCAGTGATCTGGGTGGACAAAACGAGCGTAATTCCTGAATCAGTCAGAGGTTCGGTGCTTAGCATCGGGAAGTTTGACGGTGTGCATCTTGGCCACTTGAACCTAGCTAAAACGGCCGTTTTTCTGGCAGAAAATCATCGAACCAAGGCGATCGCAGTCACGTTCGAACCTGCCCCACCGGCCATCCTCCGCCCCGACATTCCAGTTCCTCCGCCATTAACACCGCTCGAACGTAAAGTCAGGCTCTTGAAAGAGTCAGGGTTCGATGATGTGGCCGTGTTCCGAACCGGCACGTGGCTTTTGGAGCTTGAAGCTCGTGCTTTTTTTGACGAAATCATCCGTGACCGATTTGAGGCAGTTGGATTGGTAGAAGGCCCTGATTTCACATTCGGTAAGTCACGGATCGGTCAAACGAACGACCTTTCGAAGTGGTGCCCTGAGTCGGGAATGACTTTCGCAGAGGTTCCTCCAGTGGAACTTGCAGGGAGTTGGGTGACCAGTTCACGCATCCGGAAAGTCTTATTTGAAGGCGACTTATCACTTGCCAATCAATTGATGGGACGCCCTCTGATCACTCGAGGAACGGTTGTGAGAGGAGCAGGGCGGGGGCGAACCATTCAGGTGCCGACCGCGAACCTCGAAAACTGCGACACCATATTGCCAGCACCTGGAGTTTATGCAGCGACAGCGAAAGTTGTGTCTGAATCCGGGGGATCCGATTGCAGCTACCCAGCCGCAGTGAATATTGGCCATCAGCCCACCTTCAGTAGTCAGGCATATCGCCTTGAGGTTCATATGATGGGGATCAAGGACGAAGATTTATATGGAGAGTTGATTGAAGTGAAGTGGTTAAGACGGGTTCGAGAGACGCGAAAGTTCGATTCGATCGAGGATTTGATCGGGCAGATTGGAAAAGATCTGGAACTGTGCAGAATAATCGCCAACGCAGAACTCGTGGAATAGTAGTAGGTTACAAAGATCATCTGGAACGTTTCGGAAAAAGTTTGGAGAAATCGAGGAATTCCTCTTCCCATAAATGGTGAGGGATGGTAGTTTACTAAAGGGAAAACTGTATATTCACCTGATCTGTAGTGGGTCTTGGGCTTTTAAAGTTTCTCCATGGGCCGCCGTCGGCCTCTTTCTGATGGAACCCGGAAAGTCCTCTAAGGGTTCCAAAGCTCCGTAGGTTCGGATAGTCGATCTTGAGTAAGAAGTTATACGTTGGCAACTTGTCGTTCCGTACCACAAGTTCTGACCTCGACCAATTGTTCTCCCAATATGGGAGCGTCATCTCCGCACAGGTTCTCGAAGACCGCGAGACCGGACGAAGCCGTGGATTCGGCTTTGTTGAAATGAACAGCGACGAAGAGGCCCTTTCGGCTGTCGAATCGCTGCACGATCGTGAATTCCAAGGCCGTCGTCTGACGGTCAATGAAGCCAAACCTCGCGAACCCCGTGCCGGTGGCGGTGGCGGTGGATTCGGCGGCGGTGGTGGCGGTGGCGGCCGCGGTGGTTACGGCGGCGGCGGCGGCGGTGGCGGTGGTGGTGGTCGCGGTGGTTACGGCGGCGGCGGTGGCGGCGGTCGTGGCGACTACGGTGGTGGCGGTGGTGGCCGTGGCGGTCGCGATCGTTATTGATCCGAGCCCGCTTCTAGGCTGTTCCACTCGTATTTCACCAATACCTGCGAAGAACACACCATACAATTTTTGAAATATCCGAGCCATATCTCTTTTCGCAGAGATATGGCTTGTTTTGTTAGGCCCTCATACTGGCGATTTTTCGTTTGAATATGCGAATGTTGTCGAATGTCATTATTGTCTATCGAAATTGGCTAATGCAGGCCATGCATGTCTCCTGACGTGGCACACACGATCAATAGGGCCCGCGTTTTTTAATTTATTCAAATTATCGCGGCTTATTTGTTGTACGCGCCCGATGAGGGCATCGGGCCTACATTTCGGGGTTTCGTTTGAATATGTGAATGTCATGATCGAAACACGCCCATGTAGGCCACGTCCCCTGACGTGGCTCGCGCGATCAAGGGGCCAGGCGGTTTTGTTTGATTTATATTAGCCCGGCTTATTTGTTGTACGCGCCCGATGAGGGCATCGGGCCTACATTTCGGGGTTTCGTTTGAATTTGCGAATGTTGTCGTATGTCATATTAACTTACGAATCACCGTTGGGCTCGGCCCTAAATCTTAGACTCAAACTCCAGATTTCAGAATGAGAGCGGTTTAAATTCGCTTAAGAATATGACTGGTATCTTCATAAAATCTAGCAATTCAACGGAACCCTAAAGCGAATTTCAAGACCTGGATATAGGTTGCTGGCCTTGATGGCTCCACCTAGTGCGGTTGCAATTGAATTACATAAGGCAAGGCCAAGGCCAGTTCCACCTGTCTCATTATTCCGTGACTGATCGACTCGCTCAAACTGCTTAAAGATTCGCTCGAGGTACTCTTCAGGAACGCCAGGCCCATGATCCCTGACGGATATTTCGAGAAAGTTGTTGACTGTATCGTTATTCAAAATGATTTTAATGACCGAATTAGGGACAGTATAATTAATTGCATTATGAACAATATTGTCAATCGCAATTTCAATCAAATCAGGTTCCGTCTTAGCATGAATCACTGAGGTCGCCACCAATTCTACTTTGCAAGAGTTTTCAATGGCAAGACCTTCTGTTTTATCAATCACTCCATATATCAGTTCGTTTATGTTCACATCGATCAGTTGTGGCTTGAATTCAGCCCGTTCAATCTGGGCTATTTTTAGCATCCTGGCAGAAACATTTGCAAGTTCCTGGATTTCATATTCCAGAAAGTCGATCGACTTCTCGACATCCACCTGATCTCGAATGTTATTCAAATGCCAGGTCATGCGAGTCAGAGGAGTCCGGATTTCGTGGCCCATGTTGGATGTCATCTGACGTTCGGATCGGATCATCCGCTGGATCCTGGTCGCAAGATCGTTGAAGGTCTCGGCGATATTCCCAATCTCGTCATTACGTTTAATATCCAACCGCTCCTCAAAGGCCCCAAGTTTAAACTGATTCATCGCATAATTGATTTTGCGAAGCGGTCTAACAATATAGAAATAAGTCATGACTACCGCAACCGGCGAGAAGAAAATCGGGTAAGGATATGTAAATAAAGCGGTGTAAGAAATTCCAAGGTAATAGTCGCAAATCAGTTTTACGAGGTTTCTTCCGATAAAGAAATAGACGACAAGGCCTATGGAAATTGATCTCATGAATGCTGTATCGGTACGTACTCGTAACCAACCCCCCACACCGTGCGTATCATGGATTCGTAATGGCCGAATTTTCTTCGGATCTGACTGATTTTCATGTCGATATTACGGTTCGAAGCAGGCAGAGTATTTCCAAGAATGGTACGGGCCAATGATGAACGATCAACGACTTCGCCTGAATGCCTGATCAATGTTATTAGAAGGTCAAATTCCATGTCAGTCAGTTCGACTTTCGTCTCATTCATATAAAGTACCTTAGATCGCAAATCGGCTTTTAGTATTCCGGAGATGATGACTTCTAATGTCGAAATTTCATTTCCGGCATGCGACTTCAAAAGGTTTTGGATACGGAGCACCACTTCGCGAGGGAAATACGGTTTCACGACATAGTCGTTTGCTCCCAGTTCCAATCCTGCGATACGATTCTTCTCGTCCGACAATGCAGATAAAATCATCACAGGGATCATGCTGACCTTTCGAAGGTCCTGAAGTACGCTAAGACCGCGTTTCCCTGGAAGCATTAAATCGAGGACCAGCAAATCGTAATTATTTTGTATGACCTTACTGATAACACCTAATCCATTGTAAATCGGTTCTGCATCTATCCCTGACCTGTGAAGAGATTGAACCATCAATCGAGAAACTTCCCTGTCGTCCTCTGCGATCAATACCCGTGACCGTTTGGACACTGTGACACTCATCTCACGAATCCTTTTTCTTTGAACTGCACATGCATGAGGCATTGATTATGTCGTTTTTAGAAACTCCTGTCAAATCTTTTCGAATGCCACTGGCACCTCAATTCAGCGACTTACGTCGATTGCGAAGTGAGTCATAATCTATCAGGCTTGAAGTTCATCGAGCATGGAAAGGGGCATCGCGAATTCTGGTTAGACCGCTCGCGGAGAGGCGGCGGCAATCCGGGCCGTAAGACTGCGGCAGGTTCGATTGATCCACCAAGCCTGTGCCATATCAGCCAGTGCCCGCCATGTCTGGGGAACTGGCGGCTTCTACTCCCTTTTGCTTATGCAATAAATAGAATCAAGACAATGGCTCAAAATCCCGTAACCGCAAAAAATCTTGACGTTAACACTTTTTCAACAATTTTTTATCTACTTATTTAATAGCTGTTTACAGTCATCTCTATAAAACTCGCCAAATTTACTTGTTGCTTATCATAGGAAATTACTGTCGTATGTTGTGATCACGGAATGATGTTTCGCATCTGTTGACAGACGCACACCTTCCAGTACGCACCCAACCAATCTCGAAAGCAGGCCTCTCATGAATCTCAAAAATCTTGTACAGGCCATTGGTTTTGGGCAATCGCGTGCCAATCGTTTGAAGTCCCAAAAGACGTCGACCAGAAGGCTGGTCTTTAATCCTCTGGATTATGAGCTTGAGAAGCGACAGTTGCTGGCGACGTTTGTTTACAACAGCCTGACCGGTCGACTTTTCGTGGAGACCGACCAGAACAGCGAAACGCTTTCGATCATCTCCACGTCGAACTCAGGCAATTACACGCTGACCACGACGGGCTCGTGGAGCGGTTCGTCGTCGGCGAATGTTGGTTCTTCGGGTACGAGTCTGTTCGTTAACTCTACTGCCAGTATTTCCCTGATTCAGATCACCAGCAATGCGGCGAACTCCGGTTCAGCGTTTTATTTTGGGACATCCTCCGGCAATTTTGTGGATGATCTGACGGTCAATTTCACCAACTCCACATCGGGACAGATCTCGGTGGCCAATGCCACTTCGTTCATCAATGGAAGCATTCTGAACCTGACCACTACGGGCAATCAGATCACCGTCTCTAGTCCATTGACGTCAAATAGTACAGGCTCTATCAACCTGACGGGTCGGAATATTGTCGTTACTGGGAATATCAACACAGCCGCGGGCAGTATCTCTTTGATTGGCAATAATGGCAGCTATCAGTCGGGCACGTTTGATGGTGTTACCATCAGCGGATCAGGCGTGAATGTAAATACCACGAGCGGGAATATCACGATAGATGGGCGTGGTGCAAGCAATTCAACCAATTACGGGGTTAATATTGGTGGTACTTTAAAAACAGGCGGGACAGGCTTTATTTATATTACAGGGGTTAGTGGAAATGGCACAAGTAGTTTTTCGCAAGGCATTGCAATCAGTTCCCCTGTTACCACTGCCAATGGTAATGTCACAGTGTATGGGACATCCGAGAGTGCTGGTTATGGTGCAACTGGCGTCTGCTTCACATCTCTAGGAAACGTCTCTTCTACCGGCACAGGAAATGTGAATATTACGGGTTCTTCGCTGAATGCTTCTGGTGATGCCAGAGGTGTCATGGCAATTACTGGTAATCTATTTGCTTCAGCCAATACTGGTCAATTGACAATCAATGGGACGGCGAATTCCACTGGAAGTCAGGCCACGGGAGTTTACATCACAACCACTTCACCAATATCCGCAACGGGCTCAGGAAATATTATTATCTCGGGCACAGCATTGAGCGCCACGGATTCAGCGATTGGAGTCCGGGCAGGCACGATCAATATCAATAGCGGTACGCTGACAATGACAGGAACTTCTAATGGAGCAGGTGCGGGTTCGATTGGAATAAACTTAGGCGCTAATATTACAAACACTGGTGCGGGCAATGTGAATCTTTCCGGTAGCACGCCTGGAAACACCAGCGCAGGTATCGGGATCAATCACAGTGATTCATCAACTCAAATCTATTCCAACGGAGGCCTGATCACACTCACAGCCAACAGCGTGAACCTGACAGGCACAGTGAATGCCACCTCGGCTGGGAATGTACTGATCCAGACGCTTGGAGCCGGCGTGAATCTGGGCGGGGCTGACAGTTCGGCCAATCTTGGTCTGACATCATCGGAAATCGACCAGATCACCGCCAATCTGTTGACCATCGGTAACGGCACCACTGGCAATATCGCGGTGACAGCGGCCATCAGCCGTCCCGCCAACGGCAGCCTCACACTGGTAGCCAACACGACCAGCAGTTGCATCTCGGTAGGTGCGGCACTTTCTGTTACTGGTTCTGGCGGATTAAGCCTGACGGGGCGAAATATTGTCGTCACGGGCAATATCACATCAACCGCGGGCAGTCTCTCGCTGATTGGCAATAACGGTAGCAATCAATCGGGCACGTTTGATGGTGTGCAGATCAACGGTGCCGCCGTAAATGTGAACACCACCAGCGGGAATATCACGATTGATGGTCGGGCAGGGGCGAATACGATCAATGCCGGGGTGAATCTGACATCATCCAAGGTCCAGGCAGGCGGATCAGGGTGTGTGACGATCACGGGTGTGAGCGGGAATGGGACGGGTACCGGCGGCAACTATGTTTCCGGTGTCTATGCTTACGCCGCCACCGTCACAACCAGCAACGGTTCGATCACGGTCAACGGTACCTCGTGGGGCAGCACTGGGACGGCTTCGAAAGGTGTTAATGTACAAGCAGCATACGCATTCCCCACGCAAATCGGCAGCAACATCTCGGCCACCGGCACGGGTAATGTAACAATCACCGGCACAGCGGCAAATGGAACGAATAACGCCGGAGGCATCATAATTTATGATTCCATCGTCACAACCAGCACGGGCTCAATCACCGTCAACGGCACTTCGTGCGGTACTGGGACGGGTTCTATCGGCGTTAGCTTGTCTCGATCACCTTCCGTTTCCTCATACATCAGTACCACCGGCGCGGGTAATGTGACAATTACCGGTATCACACCCCGCAATCTCAGTACTGATTCCGGCATTAATATGGGGGGGGGATTCAAAGTAAAATCCAACGGCGGCTTGATCATCCTTACGGCCAACCAGATAGGCGGTTTTACCAATGCGAACGCCACCTCGGCGGGGAACGTCGTCATCCAGCCGATTGGCAACGGAACGCTGATCAACCTTGGCGCTAACAGCACGAACACCACGCTAGGAATATCTAACGCAACGATTAATAGCATCGTCGCCAGAACACTGACGATCGGTAGTGCCACAG
>CAMBZY010000019.1 GCA_945872325.1 Candidatus Kuenenia stuttgartensis
TCAGGTGTTGAACACATTGGGTGTAGCCCAATACCGGTTAGGATTGTTCGCGGAGGCGATCGTCTCTTTGCAGAATTCATTTCAGCTGGATAAGTCAGCAGAGTCAGGTGGGGATCAACCCGCCGATTTGGCATTTCTGGCGATGTGCCAATTTAAACTCAATAAAAAAGACGAGGCAATGGAGAGTTTCAATCGCCTGATAAATGCGATGGAAAAACCATCGTTTTCAAACGAAGAGGAATCCCGGAACTTCTTCCGCGAAGCCTCGAACCTGATCCAGCCCATGACGATTCCTGAACAGCCATTTCAAAACTGAACGGAATATCAAGGCATTTCCTCGATAAATTCGTCAATAAAAACAGGGACCATCGGTTCAGCCGATCATCCCTGTCTCTGATCACATCAAAAATCATTCAGAGGATACTGGTTCTGCCTTTGGCTCCAGAGCCTGCCAGGCGATATCCTTGCGGTACCAGCCGCCGGGGTAGTCGATCTTTGAGCAGGCTTCATAGGCTCTGTCACGAGCTTCCTGAAGTGTGTCACCGACAGCCGTTACGTTCAGGACGCGACCACCTTCGGAGATCACCACCGGCCCACCTGGGGCGTTTTCTGTACCTGGCTTGATGATCGTTCCCGCATGGAACACCTTCACGCCTGGTACGGCGTTGGCTTTGTCGATGCCCGTAATGACCTGACCACGAACGTATTTTCCGGGATACCCCTCAGCGGCAATCACCACGGTGATCGACGGCCGGTCATCCCACTCGACTTTGGCATCATCCAGATTCTCGTCGATGACGGATTCCAGAAGGCTCAACAGATCGCTCTTGAGCCTCATCAGCAAGACCTGACATTCAGGATCGCCAAACCTCACATTGAATTCCAGAACCTTGGGCCCTTGATTCGTGAGCATGATTCCAGCATATAGCAGCCCCTTAAACGGCTTGCGGGCTCGCTTCAGAGCATGAACAGCCTGCACCAGAACTTCGGATTCAATGGTGGTCATGACATCCGGCTTCAGCACATCGGCAGGGCTGTAAGCCCCCATTCCGCCTGTGTTTGGACCCTTGTCGCCATCAAACGCACGCTTGTGGTCCTGGCTTGAGGGCAGGGGCAGGATCGATCGGCCGTCGGTGAGGGCCAGAACGCTGGTTTCGACACCATCGAGCCGGTCTTCGATCAGGATATTGTCACCAGCCCGCCCAAAGGCACGCTCTGACATCATCAGGTCCACGGCATACATGGCTTCGCCGATGGTGCTGCAAACGAACACGCCCTTGCCGGCGGCCAGGCCATCGGCCTTGACCACGAGACCGATCGGGTGATCGAGAATCGCTTTTTTGGCTTCAGCGGCGTTGTTATAAAGCAGCTTCTCGCCACGTTCTTCGATCTCGACCTGAACGTTGGGCGATTGCATGTTGCGTGGTTCAAAGATCCGGTCGATCGCCTGAAGGGCTTCGCCGGCGGTCATGCAATCGAACGGTTGACGGACGCTGGAGCGGCCCTTGGATCGGATCACCACGGAGACATCGCGTGAAAGTACGTAACGTTCGGCATCAGGAACGGACCTGAAGATCCGGAATTCGGCTGTAGGTATACCGGCCTGACGCATCAGCTCTTTGCAGAAAATCTTAGAGCCTTCGAGTTCAGCGGCGTCGCCTCTTGGCCCAAAGACGCGGAGACCCTCTTTGGCGAAAACGTCGACAATCCCTTGCGTCAGAGGATCTTCCGGACCGACAACGGTCAGGTCAATCTCTCGACGACGGGCCAGTTGCAGAAGGCCCCTGATGTCGTTTGGCTCGACCGATTCGTTGGTGACTTTCGCTTCCAGAGCCGTTCCGGCATTGCCGGGGGCGCAGTAGATGTGAGTCACTTTAGGCGATTGGGCCAGCTTCCAGCACAACGCATGTTCCCGCCCGCCGCGTCCAATAACCAGTACCTTCAAGGCCTTGATCCTTCGTGTTCGATTTTTTGCCGTCGGTCAGCCGCAGATTTCGCCAATACCGGTGTGGAAATGAGTCTCAATCCGGTTGGCGTTTCGGCTTTCTATCGGTTATGCTATTGGGTCCACTCATTCGGCATCAAACCGAAGATTCCAAAAGTGGCATGGATGTCCGATTCATCAGACATTCAGCACAGATACGAATGAGTTTAACCGCCCGCCATGACTTTGGCGAGTGGAGAGTGGAACTGAAACCTGACGAAGGAACTAGAAACGTGAAGCGTGTGGGCGTTCTTGGCGCCAGTGGTGCCGTCGGTGAAGTGATGGTGCGTTTATTGGAACAGCGAGCCTTTCCGCTGGCCTCCGTGAAGTTTTTGGCCAGCCCCAGAAGTGCGGGCAAAACGATCACGTTCGCGGGCGAGAAACATCCCATCATCGCGGTTTCCGATAAAGAATTTGAAGGTCTGGATATTATTTTATCCAGCACGCCCGCTTCGATCTCAAAAGAGACAAGCCCCGCCGCAGCCCGAGCCGGTGCTGTGGTGATCGACAACAGTTCCGCCTGGCGCATGGATCCCACCGTTCCTCTGGTCGTCCCGGAAGTCAATCCTCAGGATATCGACTGGAACAAGGGCATTATCGCCAACCCGAACTGCTCGACCATCCAGATGGTGGTGGCCCTGAAGCCGATCCATGATAAATACAAGATCAAACGGATCGTTGTCAGCACCTATCAGGCTGTTTCCGGAGCCGGCCAGAAGGGCATGAGCGAGCTTGATGCACAGACCCGCGCCCTGATCGCCGGCACGCCCGAGCCAGCCCCGTCCAAATTTGCCCATCCCATCGCCTTCAACTGCGTGGCCCAGATCGACGATTTTCTCGATTCCGGCTACACCAAAGAAGAGATGAAGATGGTGTACGAAACGCGGAAGATCATGGGCGACCCTGCCATTCAGGTTCAGCCTACGTGTATTCGAGTGCCTGTGGTGAACAGTCACAGCGAGTCGATTCTGATCGAATGCGAACGGCCGATTACCCCTGACGACGCCCGCGCTTTGTGGAGCAACTCGCCTGGAGTTTGCCTTCAGGACGACTTCCGGAATCGCCAGTATCCTGACCCACGATCAGCTGACGGACGAGACGAAGTCTTTGTCGGTCGAATTCGCCAGGACCTTGGCAACCCGAACGCGATCCTGTTCTGGTGCGTGAGCGATAACCTCCGTAAGGGGGCCGCTTTGAATGCGGTTCAAATCGCTGAAACCCTGATCGCACGTGGTCTGTGAGAGATTTGTCCAAAAATCTGAATGGGCGTAGTGGAGCAACTTTTCGCATCCTACGCCCATTTTTTCATCCCTGAGCGTCGAGCAAGAGCAGGCTGATTTATGGATGTACGCAACATCCGCCTGAAAATCGCATATGACGGGACCGACTTCTCTGGCTGGCAGACTCAGCCCGGCTTGCCCACGATTCAGGACAGTATTGAATCGGCCCTTGAAAAAATGATCGGGCAAAGGCCGAAGCTGATTGGAAGTGGCCGCACCGATGCCGGTGTGCATGCACATGGCCAGATTGCGAGCTTTTATACGACGGCGAAATATCATCCTTCCAAGTTCCAAAACGCAGTCAATGCTTATCTTCCAGATACGATTCGGATCTTAAATGCAGAAGATGTTTCGGTTGCATTTCATCCGACTCTGGACGCCATCTCAAAACGCTATCAATATCGGGTGGACAACCGGCCTGTGCTTGATCCGATGAACCTTCGGTATGCGCATCATGTGGTGGGACCTCTGGATGAAAACGCCATGGCGGAGGCGTCGGTTTATCTGGTGGGCCGTCATGATTTTGCAGCATTTCAGACGGTGGGATCTGAGCGGGTGTCGACTGTCAGGCGGATTTATGCGTGTGACGTCAGACGGGTGGGGACCGAGGTTCAAATTGAAGTGGAATCAAACGGGTTTTTATACAACATGGTACGCACAATTGCAGGCACTTTGGTTATGGTGGGAACCGGGAAATGGGAAGTGGATAGAGTGAGGGATATCGTGGCCTCGTGCGATCGAAAAAAGGCCGGGCCGACGGCTCCTGCGAAAGGGCTGGCGATGATGTGGGTGAATTATGACCAGCCTCGGGAAATTAAATAAAAAGCCGGGAGATGGATTGTTATCGCCCGGCTTGAATTTCGAAATTTAGAGTGATTCAATCACTTCTTTTTGGCAGGCTCGGTAGCCAGTTCCGCAGCCTTTGGGGCGGCGGCAAATTCTTCGGGGGTCATGGTCTTGATATTGCGATCCAGCAGAAGGACTTTACCGCCCTTGGCTGGAACGTCTTTTTCATAGGCCAGAATTTTGTCGGATTTCGGGCCGGTTGGCTCTTCGTTGAGGTCGGTCAGTTCACCACCCCATAAAACGATGATGTCGCCGGTGTTGATTGGGGTCAGGCCAGAGGGGACCGCATTCTCCATTTTAGCGGCTTCAGCCTTGGTTTTTGGCGGTTTTTTGTTGGTGATGCTATAAACCCGATAAAGCTCGGCGACATCATTGAGCTTTGAAAGGGTGGCTGATTCCGGAGTGGCCGCAGGTTGGCTTGAGCCGCAGCCGACAAGGCTGAAGCTGCAGAGACCAAGGCTGAGAGCCATCATCAAGCGAAACTTTTTGGACATGCGATCAGCTCCAAACAGGAACGTAGTTCGTTAAGTCATCTCTGAAAACAGAGAAACGGGACGAAAACAGATCGTCCCGTTTCAATTTGAATAGAAATGGACAGATCTCAATAAGCGTCGGCTGAGATCACTTCACCGCCGGCCTTGCTGCCAAGGGCACGCCAGGTGGCGATGTTGACGGAGTCTTTGATGAACTTCACCGAACCGTCGCAGAAAACCGTGTTCACGCCACCAGGGTGATAGCTTCTAGCTGCGGTGTGAGAGGCCACATAGGAGCTGTCGCCACAGTCCCACTTTTTGAAGTTGGGAGTCATGGTGTGACTGTAGTAGCTGGTTTGTGGCAGGTTACGATAGTATTGCTGGCCACGATAGCGAATCCGGGTGCCTGGGAATGTCAGGCAGGAAGCGGGAGGTGCATCAAGAGCCCCGGCCAGCGAGGTGATGATATAGACGTTGAGAAGGCTGTCGATCGGAATTTCAGCAGCGGTGTTTGCTACGGAAATCGAACGGATCGTTTCAGAATAGAGAGCTGTGTTGCTTGTCCCGTCAGAGATCGAGGCGATGGTGGTCGGTGTCAGGACTTTTTGAAAGTTGGTGTTGGTAGCGGCTGTTCCACTGCGGTCGAGTGTGACGTTGAAGACGCCGGCCCGGGCTGTCACGGATTCCTGGAATCCGAAGGCCGTTCCCAATTCCATGGAAGCCGTTGCACCGATGCTCCCAAAATAGTTGCTGTAGCCGAGGGCTGATGTACCAGCCATCAACTTGGACAGCGAGGGATCGCTCGGGCAATTGAACGCGGCGACGATTTGAGTCTGTGCCGTGTTGTTTGGCGATGTGGGGCCGGTGAGGTTGATATTCACTGAGAGGTTGAATGCGCCATAAAGGTTGGCGGATTCCATGTATTGAAGGATCATGGCATTGGCATTGGCCCGGCCACCACCACCGGTTGGATACATTCCATATCCAGGAGGAAATTGGCTGTTGGTGGATTCAAAGTTATGGTTCGCCAACCCGATTTGCTTCAAGTTGTTGATGCACTGGGCGCGGCGGGCGGCTTCGCGAGCCGATTGAACGGCAGGAAGTAGCAGAGAGATCAAAACAGCGATGATTGCGATGACGACTAGCAGCTCGATTAGAGTGAAGCCGCGTCGAACGGAGTTATTACGCATGAGAATATTGTCCTCTGACCAACTTGTTCACGAGTTGTATTCAAAGACCGTAAGAGGCTATTCATATTATTGTCGATCGGAGTGGTTTTGCAACTCTGTATCAAACCATAAAAGTATCAGAGCATCGAGTTGCTTTGTTCATTTAATCCATAAGTTATGAACTTAAAAGTAATTAAAAGAACAAGCCCGAATTGCTTCAGGCTTATTCTTCATGAATATTTATTCAGTAAGGCGAGCTTCAGACCATTTCAGCAAAAAGCTGGAATTGGCAGAAGGTCACTTCTTGGCGTTGTCGGCCTGAACCTTCTTGACGATTTCTTCCTGCATCTTGGTCGGAACCTTTTGATACTTGAGGAATTCCATCGAGAAGCCGCCCTTGCCCTGAGTCATGGAGCGAAGGTCGTTCGAATAGCCGAACATTTCCGAGAGTGGAACTTCGGCTTCGATCATGACAAAGCTGTCACGATTTTCGGTGCCGAGGATCACGCCCCGACGGCTCGAAACGTTGCCAGTCACAGGGCCCTGGAATTCGGTTGGAGCTTCGACTTCGACCTTCATGATGGGCTCAAGAAGGACAGGGTCCGCTTTGCGGAAAGTTTCACGGAAGGCGTCGAAACCGCAGATCTGGAAGGCCATGTCCGAGGAGTCAACGTCGTGGTATGAACCATCGTTGAGGACCATTTTCACGCCGATCACAGGGAACCCGGCGACTGGGCCCTTGTCCAGAGCGCGACGGAAACCCTTTTCGACGGATGGGATGAATTCGTTAGGAATCCGGCCACCGACGACCTTGTTCTCAAAGATGAACGTGTCGCCATCGCCTTCGATGTCCATCGGAACCATGGTGCCCACAACGTGACCGTATTGGCCGGAACCACCGGTTTGCTTACGGTGCTTGTAGTTGTAGTCGGTTTGCTTGGTCGGTGTTTCGCGATAGGCCACCTTCGGCATACCGACAACGCAGTCGACTTTGTATTCGCGCTTGATCCGCTCGACATAGATTTCGAGGTGAAGCTCACCCATACCTGAGATGATGGTCTGAGCAGTTTCAGGATCCTGGTGAACGCGGAAGGTCGGGTCTTCACGCATGAATCGGGACAGGGCTTTGGATAGCTTGTCCGAATCCTGCTGCTTGGCGGCATGGATCGAAAGGTCGATCACGGGCGCAGCTGCAAAGATCGACTCAAGGGCATAGTTGTACCCTTCCTGACAGTAGGTATCCCCTGTGGCACAGTCGATACCCATGACAGCCACGATATCGCCAGCGGCAGCCAGGTCGATATCTTCCTTCTTATCGGAGTGAACCCGCAGAATCCGGCTCACACGCTGCTTCTTCTTCAAGCGGCTGTTGAAGTAGAATTCGCCCTTGCGAAGCGTGCCCTGATAGATCCGGGTGTAGGTCAGCTGGCCGAACGGCTCTTCGACCAATTTGAAGGCCATGCCCACCAGTGGCAATTCGTTGTCAGGTGTGATATCGATTTCTTCCATATCGTTATCGATATCTTTGGCTTTGATATGCCTGTCAAGCGGGCTTGGCAGATAAGCAGAGACGGCGTCGAGCAGGGTCTGCACGCCTTTGTTCTTATATGCGGAGCCAACATAGACCGGGCAAATTTTGCTCAGGATCACGCCTTCGCGGACCGTTCTATGGATCAGGTCGATTGGAACTTCCTGCTCTTCCAGAAGCAGTTCCATGACTTCGTCGGAGAAGATTGAAATCGCTTCAAGCATTCCCTGACGGGCACGTTCGGCTTCTTCTTTATACTCGGCAGGAATCGGCTCACGACGAACTGTGTCGCCCTTTTCGCCGTCAAAGTAGACGGCTTCCATCAGAACCAGGTCGATCACTCCGGCAAAGTTCGACTCAGCACCCATATTCAACTGCATCGGCACGGCATTCAGGCCAAGCTTTTCGCACAGGGCTTTGGTGACGTTGCGAGGGTTCGCGCCGGTACGGTCCATCTTGTTGATGAACGCCAGTCGGGGAACGTTGTAACGCTTCATCTGACGGTCGACTGTGATCGACTGTGACTGGACGCCGGCAACGGCGCAGAGCACCAGAACGGCACCGTCCAGAACCCGCAGGGATCGTTCCACTTCCACGGTGAAATCGACGTGGCCAGGGGTATCGATCAGGTTGACTTTCATGCCCTTCCACTCGACCGTCGTGGCGGCCGATGTGATGGTGATTCCACGCTCTTTTTCGAGCTCCATGTGGTCCATGACAGCGCCATCGCCATCACCCTTGACCTCATTGATCTTATGGATCTTGCCTGAGTAGTAAAGGATTCGCTCAGAGAGCGTGGTTTTGCCAGAATCAATGTGAGCAGAAATACCAATGTTGCGGACATTCCGCAGGGATTCCATCAATGACGTGGACGACGTGGACATGGAGCGTTCTTTCCGGGCTATGGACCCGTCCTCAAAATCGGGCTTCACTATTGATTCGTATATTTGCTCAAAGGCATTGCTGTTCGTATCCTGAACTGTCGCCGATTCCAACAGTTCATCGCGATGGATTCATCTTCACACAAATTGATGAAGTTGTGATGAAGACGAAACGCTCGAATATCAACCAGCATATCGGAGTCAAGGCACCAATGATCCGAAAACCTTTCGCAAATCGACCTGTGCCTATTTTCCATTACTAAGAGTATGACATGCCCGACCAGCTTTTGACAAGTGGGATTCTCATGATTTGTCAGATCAAGGAGAACTCCTGAGAACAAACGGGATCTTCTCCCTGCGTCTCACAAAGCCTTTGACCCTCAAGACCATCCGACTCAGAACAGGATCGTCCCGGGAACTGTTGGCTCACACATGGGAACAGTTCAGGAATAAGTTCCCGTGTTTAAAACCAACCCAACCGGGGCTATCGTCAAGCCCGGCTAGTAAGAGGTCGTTAGCCCACAGCTTCCGGGATTTAAACTAGCCGCCGGGCGCTAGCCCCCGGTTTCTGCGATTTAGTAGAAAACCAACCGGGGCTAGCGCCAAGACCGGCGAGATAAATCCAACCCTGGCAAGGCAGGGTGAGTCTTGGATTGTCGAGACAAACCCGTTTCGTAATAATGCTCTTACTTATGTGATATAAGAAGGTTGCGAATTAGTGTGGTAACTCTGTGTGTAGGCCATGTCCCCTGACACGGCAGGGCTTTGGCTTTGAAATCCCGCCCGGTCAGGGAACCGTGCCAACAGAGCGTGATTAAGGTTCAGTTCCTCAACTCCGCTTCGATAAATTGATACGACGCCTCACGCTCATGGATCGGAAAGTCATGCTCTGCATTGGGATAGGCGAAAATAAAGCTCTTTGAGGCCCCGAATAATTCGTAGACGGGGCGAGCTGATGCTTCGCATATTTTCACACCAACGGAATCAAAGTTCGAGTCGCCTACGGGGGCATTCGTATAAAGTCCCCGGGGTGCCACGGCTGCCACCAGCTCAGGCCAGTCAAACGGAACCTTCTTCAAATCCAGCTCAAATTCGGACTTCAGCCTCGGCATATATCCTTCATGGCTCCAGCCCGCAATATTCCCCTTCATATAATGCGTAAAAGCGTTATATCCGCAGGAGCTTACCACGGCCTTGACACGCTCGTCAAAAACGGCCAGGAAAATGCTGTTGTGCCCGCCCAGAGAGTGCCCGATAGCCGCAATCTTCGCTCCGTCTACCTCAGGCCTCGATTGCAAAACATCCACGGCTCGCATGTGGTCCCAGATCCCTTTCATGGTGGCCGATTGCCAGCCCATTTTGTATGGATCCACCTTCCGCTCACCAAATCGGTTGTAATCCGGGCAGATCACCACGTGGCCACGTTCAGCCAGCTCGTGCCCGTAATGCAAATTCTTCAAACCGCCCATGTTGGCTGGCTCGTCCTTGCCGATGTTTGTGGTTTGATGGATCGCAACAACACCGGCACGCTTTTCATTGCTCTTGATATTCTTGGGGATCAAAAGCCAGGCTGTGGCACGGTCTCCAGGCTCCACGGCGTAATTGATATGAAGACGATTGTATGTGCCGGCGTCGGTCGTGCTGTCAATCTTTAAATCGAGAGGGACCCTGCGCTCGCCTCCAGGCAATTTGCCAGTCACTTTTTCAAAATTCGAAATGATATGGGCTCGCCGAACCGCCCAGTCGGATTTGTTGCGAACCTCTGTTTCTTTGCCGTTTTGATCACGAACGATCAGGAGCCGGGTGTGGTCCGGATATGATGGAACTTCAGGAGGCTGGGCATGGATCGAAAAACAGCTGAAAAGCACCAGAAATAAGGACAGGATCGGTTTGTGTCGCGACATGTTGCAATAACCCATATTTATGAAGTGGCCAATAAAAACAGGGGAGGGACGAATCCCATCCCCTTGCTTTTTTTTGAGATCTGCTGAATTCGAATCAGATCTTCTTGATGGAGACGTTGCGGAACATGACATCGTCGCCATGGCCTGCAAACCCGAAGAAGCCTTCTGTCAAGTCTTTGCCAGGGTGTGGCGAATTGGCCATGAATTCCGTGACTTTTTCCAGATCGGCGTTCAGAATGATCGTACCGTTGAGCTCAACCTTGATGGTTTTGCCTTTGACGGTCACTTCCTGATAATTCCACTGGCCGGCTGGACGCAGGAAGCCACGGGCGGCTGGTACCATCCCATAGGCTGAACCGTGGGCCTGGCGATTGTCGATTTTGGCGTATTTTTCGTGGCCATCGTCGAGGATTTGCAGTTCGGTCATGCCGGCATAGGCTGGATCGCCAGTGCCTGGATATCGAATGGCCAGGCCGTTGTTGCCAGCGGCGGGTAGTTTGAATTCCACACGGGCGACGAAATCGCTGTATTTTGCTTTGGTATGGAGAACGCCGCCCTTGCCCTTTTTACAGGCGATGGCACCGTCACGAATTTCGTAGTTGTCGGCAGCGCCGCCCCAGGCGTCGAGCGATGTGCCGTTGAAGAGTGAGGTAAATCCTTCAGGATCGGCTTTCCCACGCAGCAGTGAGGCGGCTTCATCAGCGCCGATTTCACGGACAGCGATATTTTTCCAGCGAATTTCGCCGCCGTGGGTTTGGAGCTGGAATGGGCCGCTGGCGAAGAGCGGTGTCTTGCGATCCCAGAAGTTTTCCATGGTGGCGTTATCGACCACGAGTTTGTCGTTCAGCCAAACCCAGGTGCGGGCCCCAAGCTGGCGGATCTTGAATTTATTCCACTCGCCGAAAGGCTTGTCAGCCAGGACCAGTGGGTCTTTCCCATCGGCACCTTTGGTGTTGTTCCAGAGGCCGCCCGAGCCTTTGTCGGCCCCAAGATTGAACTTGGCCGTTTCGGTGTAATCCCAGATCTGGACCTGTGGATTGGCCTTCAGGTAAATACCGCTGTCCGCCTTGGCGACCGTCTTGTAGTCAATCACCAGCTCGTAATCGCTGTAGTTCTTGTCACTTGTGGCATAAGGGCCAAAGCCGTCGTTCACAAGTTCGCCGTTCTGGACAGTCCAGTGCTTGACCAATTCGGCCTGCTGGCTATCGCGATAGGCTTTCTTCTCGGTTTCGCTCATGGCGAAATACTTGCGAGGGTCGAAGTGCGGCATTCCATACCAGCCGGTGAGGTCTTTACCGTTGAAGATCGGTGTGAAACCGGCAGGAATTTCATCGGCTTGAACGGATGAAATCAGTTTGACGTTGCCCAGAGCAGCTGAGGCTGAGAGAAGGGCCGTGTTGCGGACAAATTCGCGGCGATTCATGATTCGGGAACCTGCTAGATAGAGTGGAATAGAGACTGGAAGAAGTTTTTCAGACGGACGACGGACTTGAATCAGCACATGATACGATTCAGAAAGCGATCAGGAAAGACCTGGGACATCCCAGCCCTTGCGATAGGCTTTCTTGACATACTTATTGGCTTCCGGAGCATTGGTGAATTGCAACTCTTTGGCATTCCATTGCAATTCCATCCCAGGGAACCGGGAAGCCACACCGCCCAGAAGGATCGACTCCGTCAAGGGGCCTGCGTATCCGAAGTGGGCCGAGGTTTTGCCATTGCCCTGAACGGCATCGACAAACTGGTGCCAGTGGTCTGCTCCTGGAGCAGCCTGACGCTTGGAGGTCGCTTCCTTCGATTCACCGACAATAATCGGCATGGCCACGTGTGGCAGAATCAGGATTCCGGTGGTTCCGAAGAAAACCGAGCCTTGATCCGGCAGGCCGTTCGGCTTGATGGCATCAATGACGAATTGAGGAGGCCGGCGGTCGCCATCGTACCACGTGACATTCACTGTCTTTGCGTCAGTAAACTTATTGCCCGGGAAGACATAGAGCACCTGAGCATCGTCCGCCCAGTTCGTCGCGTTCGGGGCCTTGCCGTCAAACTTAACAGAAATCGGGGCAGTCAGGTCAAGCGCTTTGAAGACAGGGTCATAGATATGACAGCCCATGTCTCCGAACGTGCCTGTGCCGAAGTCGAGTCTGCGACGCCAGTTGCCGGGATGATAGTAGCCATCGCCAATGAATGGGCGGTCGTCGCAAACGCCGAGCCAGCCTTGCCAATCGAGGCTTGTTGGGACTTTATCGGTCCGATCCGGCTTGCTGGTCGGATCGCCCCACTTTTTGCTGGACCAGGTGTGAACTTCCTTGATCTTGCCGATGGCACCTTCCTGAATCCAGGCCACGGCTGAACGGTATTCGCGGGCGGAGTGAATCTGGACGCCCATTTGGGTGACCAACTTCTTTTCAGCAGCGATTTCAGCGAGCCTGCGAGATTCGTAAATGTCGTGTGTCAAAGGCTTCTGGCCATAAACTGCCAGGTTGTGGGCCATGGCTGTGGCGCCGATCGGGGCGTGCATGTGGTCGGGCGTGCTCACATTGACGCTGTCGAGGCCGTTAGGGCCGAGCTTGTCGAGCAGTTTCCGATAATCCTGAAAGACCTGAATATTGGGGAAACGCTTTTTGAGAGCTTCTCCACGTTCGGAATCGACGTCGGCCACTGCCACCAGATCCACGTTCTTATGGGAAGCGATGGCCGAGAGGTCAGCCCCAGCCATTCCGCCTGCTCCAAAGCTGGCGTGGCGAACACGTTCGGAAGGAGCGGCCGAGATCAGATGCGGAATAAACGCAGGGGCGGCGAACAGGCCGACCGTACCACGGATCAGGTGGCGACGTGTCAGTTGGGAACTGTTAACAGATTTGTCTTGCATCGGTCGTGCCTTTTGAGAGGGAAGCGGCCATCGTCCAAAGGGCTGGCGAATGGAGTCGGAGGGATCTCCTTTTTTAACCGACCGATGCGCCGGACACAAGAGCGCACCCGATTTTTATAAGTGCAAATGGTCCGAACCGTGTGGGATCGTCGAGACCGTTTTCGATTAAACGAACCGCTTTGAGGGTTCGCGATTTTGTCAAAATCGTTGCGTTTACGATTAAATCCCTCACAAGCGTCAAATTCGAAAGCTGATTCTTCTTGAATATCGGATGTGACTTTGGGGACAATATGATAAATCGAACAAAACTGAGAAATGTTCGTAGAACAACTGTTTACAGTCCAAGCTTCCAGAGCCAGAGAGAACAGCACCCATGCCTCGAATGAACGTCTCAAAATCACGATTGGCATTATTTGTCGGGCTTGGTCTGACAGGCCTGCAATCATTGACGACCGTCAGCGTCGGCCAGCAACCACCGGCTGCCACCGCCGCCCCGGAACAGGCTCCAAAGCCTGCTCTGACAGCCGATCAGCAAGCGGTTTTGGCAGTCTCCGATACATTCGACAAAGCCTTTGACAAGGGCGATATCGCGACCCTGACTGCGATCCTTGCCGACGATGTCCGGATTGTGGATGAAGCCGGCGAAGTTTATGACGGTAAAGATGCGGTAAAGGACGTTTTTGTCAGTGGTTTCGAGAAGCAGCCTGGTGCAACCCTCGAAACTGTTGTCGATTCCATCCGCCTGATCACGGCTGATGTGGCTGTGGAAGATGGGACATCCGTCTTCACGCCGGTCGATAGCGATCCCGTATCAACAACCTATCAAGCAGTTTATGTTAAAAAGGATGGGGCCTGGAAGCTCTCCCAGCTGCGAGATTACAAGTCGCCGACAGCACTGGATTCAGCCGTTCATTCCGAGTACCTGTCGGCCATCGCCTGGATTGAAGGCGAATGGCTTCTGGAAGGTCCTGATGGGGTCGTTCATGTGAATGCCAATTGGATCGACGATGGGAATGCGGTCGAACTGAAGTTCAGCCGCAAGGAATCGACATTCGTCAAAAATCTGGCCAGCATGCGGATTGGCTATGACCCGCAAAGCCGTCGGATCAAGTCCTGGACATTCGACTCAGCCGGTGGACACGGCACCAGCACCTGGGCCAAAGTCGCCGACCAGAACACCTGGCTGTTAAAAAACGAAGCCGTTTTGCCAGATGGCAAAGGCGTTTCAGCCAGCCAGCTGCTGACGATCGACGAGAGCGGAACCAAGATTGTCTGGACTACATTTGACCGAGCCATTGACGGTGTTGTGACCCCGAGCCGCGAGGAAGTTACGCTGACTCGTCAGGCTCCTGCACCAAAATCTGTTTCAACCACCAAGCCAGCCACAGCGCCTGCGGCTGCTAAACCTGCTCCTTGAGATCCTTCACAGCACAAAGCATCGGGGAGACTTTCACGAACATGAACAAAATCAAACGAATTCGTCGGGTATTCCGAAACGCAGCCCTGCTGATCACATCAGCGACCATGGCCATGCCCCCTGTGGAAGCTTTTCAGGGACGCGGTGGTGGAGGAGGTCGGCCAGGTGGTGGAGGTGCCGCGCGTCCATCAGGTGGTGGCGGTGGTATGGCCCGTCCACAAGGTGGAGGCGGTGGCGGTATGGCCCGTCCACAAGGCGGCGGTGGCGGCGGTGGTTTTTCAGGAGGTGGATTCAGAGGCATGTCAGCTCCTGCTGGTCAAGCCCGTCCATCTATGCCAGCTGCACAAGCGCGGCCATCCATGCCAAACATGCAAGCCAGGCCGTCGATGCCAAACAATAATATGGCCAGGCCGAGTATGCCGAATCAGGCGGCTCGTCCGTCTGCACCGAACATGCCTGCCAACCGCCCAGCGACTGCCCCAGGTAATCTTGGGGGAGCCGCCCGACCGAACAGCCCAGGAAATATGGCGGGAATGGCACGCCCGACATCGCCGGGGCAAACCGCTCGACCAGGCGGGATGATTCCTGGTAATCCAGGTGGTGGAAACAGGCCTTCGATCGGATCACGCCCACCTTGGGCCAACGGCACCGGAATGGGTGGAGCAGGTGCAGGGCAGAGACCAGTCTCTCCAGGTGCCGGTGCGAATCGTCCGGGCGCTGGTATGAATGGAATCAATCGACCCGGTGGTGCGACCACCCTCCCAGGCAACGTCAGTGGACTTCGTCCAGGTGCCGGTGGAGGTACCACAAAGCCTGCTCCAGGATTTCGTCCTGATCTTGGCAGTGGACCACG
>CAMBZY010000020.1 GCA_945872325.1 Candidatus Kuenenia stuttgartensis
TCGTGCCAGGCTTGATTGATCCCGATGGATACCTTTGGGGCGATGAGGAGGCTGTTTATAAGGCTTCAAATCCGCAAGAGGCTCTGATCGAAGGGCGTGCTCAGATCCAGAAAGCCCTCGATTTCGGGGTGGATGTGACACACATTGACTCACACATGGGCACCCTTCAGCTTAATCCTGCTTACCTCGAAACATATTTGAAGCTTGCAGTCGAATTCAATCTGCCTGCCCGTATGGCTGGCCCTGATACTCTGCACCGGTTTGGTCAGAAGGGGCTTCGCGAGAAATTTGCCGATAAAGGAATTGTTTTTACGGACAATTTCATTTACGACGAATTGCCAATGGCTAAAAATGGCGTGAAACCGTTCTGGATGCAGGTGATTAAAAATCTCAGGCCAGGCGTGACGGAATTGTATATTCACGCACAGCTGACGACTGAAGAGGCCAAAGCGATCTCCGGTAGCTGGAAAACCCGCACGGAAGAATATGAGACGTTTACGAACGATCCTGATGTGAAGAAACTTCTGAAGGATCAAGGTGTGATTCTGATTGGTTATCGAGCACTTCGCGATCTTCAGCGCAAGACATCTGCACAGAAAACTGCGAAATAAACGAGATGCAAGACCGGCCTTGGGAAATCCTGGTCGGTTCTTTTATGGGAAATAAACGTGGCCACAGAGGCATTCAACTTTGAGCCTCTGAGGCCTGTTTGGTTAGATTGTATTAAGGATCAGGCCGAAAATGACTTCCTGATTTGGGTGGCAAGGTTTTCTGGCCAACGGTCAGAGATTCTAGAGCCCAGTCCGAAGGGCTGGGTTGATTGTTGCGTAAGTACATGCTTTTCGGCCTGAAAGGACGTGATTGGGGCCTTTCAGGCCTGAAGCAGTCTTTTATCGATTCCGTGACCCGGCCCTTCGGACCGAGCTTTAGAATTACGCCCCTTCAGGTCTAAGCGTAAAACTGATTCAGGTAAAACTTTATCTGATAATCACTATCCGTAGAGAATGTGCGGTAGTGAAAACTACACATGTCGAAAAGTGATTCTCTGCCTGTTCCTACACCCATTCAGTTTTCGATTTTCTGGATATCCCGAACCTCTCCACCGATATGGAACTTGATCGACTTCCCGTCTTCCGAGAAGATAAATCGGGCGTCGGTTTCGGTGAACTGGTAGGTGTTCTTTGAGGTGGGGACGAGTTTCAGGATCGTTTGGCGGCTCGGATATTTGATCAATAAATGATCGTCGGCAGCCTTGATATTGAGCGGTTTTGCGCCTGGTTTGGTGCTGATTCGATAATCGCCAGCCAATTTTGCAAGCTCGGCTTTATCGACTTTTATGGTTTCGATTGGTTTGAGTTCGTTGGAGTCTGGCTGAGCACGCTCTGGGAGTTCGCGGATCCAAATGTTGCGGTATTTCACATTATGGCCGTGATCCTGAAACTGGATAGGCGCTTTTTCAGGCAATTTGCGATTCGGATCGTACCTCAGCCAGGATGTTGGTCCGTAAGTGATTTCGTTGTTCTGGACCAGAATGCCGTTATGGATGACGGAAATTCTTGCAGATTCAATCATTTCGCCCGCTTCGTTGTATCTTGGTTTGCGAAATGCAATGTCGTAAGTCTGCCACTGGCCTGGAGGCAAGGTGGCGTTGGCCAGTGGTGGATACTGGCCATAGATGGCTCCCGCCTGACCGTCGGCGTAGGTGTCGGCTTTGTAACTGTCGAGTATCTGGATCTCAAATTCGTCCATCAGAAAAACGCCTGTGTTGCCACGATCCTGTCCCACACCTACTGGAGGATTGGGGGAGGCCCATTCCAGGTGGAACTGAACGTCTCCGAACGAGCGTTTTGTGAAGAGTGCGCCAGAGCCTGGATTGACTTCGAACCAGCCATCGCCGAGTTTCCAGCCTGCCGGCTTGCCGTTTTTGGTCTGAAATTCGTCGAGCGATTTTCCATCAAACAGGACGATGGCATCGGAAGGTGGCTGACCGATCTGCTTGGCAGGTTCGACGACCGGTGGCTTTGGCCGAGCCATCGAATGCTGCTTCCAGCCTGAGTGTTTTGTCAGGGTTGTCCATTCGGCGGCTGTCAGGGTAAAAACCATTGAGGCTGTGGCCGCAAAGGTACACAGAAGCAGACGACCATTGAATTTTGGCGACATTTTCAACCTGTTTTTGTGAGGAGGGGGAAGCAGCCTGAGGTATAGGCCCAGCAACTCTCCCCATATCATGGTCGCCAGAATCCGCAGTTGCAAGAGATCGGCCAGGTCCAATGATAACAGGCGAGAGGACCGGTGGGGTTGGTCATCTCGCCTGAAAGTTACCGACATTTCGGAATCAGATAGATCAGAATCTGTAAAGGGCTGCTACGCCGCTGTCGAGTGGCATGAGCTCTTTGGGAAGAACATAGATCGTGCCGTCGGCTTTAAAAACCGCTTCCAGAAGATCGTCCAGCACGTCGTCCACTTCAGGGTGGGAGAGTTCGCTGTGGGTGATTTCGCCAGTGGAGGCATCCATTCTGCCAGGAATGATCAGATCGGCATCGACCAGAAGTGTCCCGACTCGACCGGCGACGGCGGCGCGGGCGATATCAGAGAGGTCTGTCGAGGCTTTTTCGTGTGCCCTGCCGGCTTCCACAGCGTCGATCTGTTTACGGATAAAAGCGTGCTGATGTTTTTCAACGACAGCAAAAGCCTTGTCCCGAAGCTCTTTCAGGTCGAGCGATGATGGCCCTGTGGTCACTCCATCGGCTAGCAGCAAGTGGTTTTTGGCCACTTTGCGAAACGTGCCCTGATGTTCGGAGACAGCGACCAGAACCAATGGCAGGTGAGTCTGTTTGGAGAGATTTTCCTCAACAAACCGATCGACCTCATGGAAAAATCCTGAATCTTCGGCTTTTTCATCGACATCGTGAATCGCAATGACAGAACGCCCGAAGCCCGACATGTGCTGCTCGCCCACACGCGTTCTGGCCCCTTTGTCATGCTCCTTTTTATGGATTGGCATATCGGATAAATTCACAGGCATGATACTGTCGCGATTGGCTTCGAAGGCATGGGCTGTGTTTCTGTCGAGAGTCAGAATGTTGAATCTGTCGGTGGTTTGAAGGACACGGAAGATCGGCTTCAAATGAAAGCTGTCGGCAACGATCACCTGATTGGGAACGGCCCTGGGGACTTCAAACGTATGTAAATGGCCACCATGATAGAACATGGCGAGGCCTGGAGTGCGGTGTCTCCAGAATTCCTGATTCTCCTGAAAGTCAGCAAAAGCCTGAAGGATTGGCTTGTACTCGCGACCTTTCATGTGGGCTGACAGCTCGATTTCAAGCTTCTTGAGCAGGTCTTTGAACTGAATCGGGTCTTTCTCTGTGTCAGGATAAGTCATGTGGGTCGCTTGATAGAGCGATACACATACGTCACCTTCTACTGGGGTTAATAAATGCTTTAGGTCGTTTGAAGTGATGAAGCTCATGGTCGTTTCCTTTTTTTCTGAATTATCGAGTCGAACCAAAATCGCTTGTGGCATGCCAGTGGGTAAATCTGACATGCTAGTCCACTATAGAGTGGTTGTCCGAGGTTTTCAACCCTTTTCCTTTAAGACTTTTCTGGTTTATTGGTCTGAAGCGAGCCGAGGGGGCCTGAATCAGGCAAATACGTTGTACAAAATCTCTGGATAGGGAGCAGGCGATATCAGGAGTAGTCAGAACCAGATGATGTGTCCGCCAGGAAATTAAAGGAAACCGACAAACAAATGGAGTCAGGGCCTTGATTGGTCTGTCGGCTTAGGTTCTACTGAGTCCTGACTTCTGGAGACGTTGGAACGATTCCGATTTTGGTTGGCCGCGAACTGTGATAAAGGATGAATGCATGCGATTGAAACTTTTCAAATGGAAGATGTTCGTGTTTTGGACATCGATCATGATGCTTCAGACTCAATCGGTTTCGGCTCAAAATCCCATTGTCGAGGAAAATTTAAAGCCAGGTGCCCGCGATTGGCAGTTGACTCGTGTTCGGCTCAACGATGCCCATGGGTTCCGATCACCCTGGATTGAAGGTTATTGCGATAAACAAAGTGTTAAAGCCGGTGAGAAGTTGAAGTTCAAGGTTTCGACCAAGCCAGCGGCTCCGTTTGAAATCGAAATCTTCCGGATGGGGTACTATGGCGGCAAAGGCGCCCGGTTGATGCAGAAAATGGGTCCTTTTGAAGGTCAGCCACAGGCGACTCCAAAGCCAGGAGTCAAAAATATCCATGAATGCACCTGGGAGACGACAACATCCATCACCATTCCTCAGGACTGGCTCAGCGGAGTTTATCTGGGTCGTCTGAGCATGATCCCGCCTGACGAAGATACGAACGGTTTTCAGAGTTATGTGGTCTTTATCGTGACCGACGACCGGCCGGTGGATGTTCTGTTTCAGTGCTCTGACAACACCTGGCAGGCATATAACCGCTGGCCTGATAATTACAGTGTTTATACGCACCCGAAAGGGAATCAGGGGCCATGGGCAGACGTGAGTTTTAACCGGCCTTATGGGCGTGAGGCGCAGTTTGAGGGCGTGGTGAACGACCCATTGACACTCGGTTCCGGCGAGTTCCTGCCGTTTGAATTTCCTCTGGCTTATTGGCTGGAACAGCATGGATACAACGTGGCTTATGTGTCGAACAGTGATATGATTACGCCTGAGCGAGGCCTGAAGGCGAAGGCATTTATCTCGGTTGGGCACGATGAATATTGGGATATTCGGCAATACAACAGCGTTGTCAAAATGCGTGACGAGGGCGTGAATCTGCTGTTCCTGTCAGGCAATTCCGTTTGTTGGGTCACTCCTTTGACACCTTCCGCAACGGGCGAGCCGAAGCGGACCATGTTTCGCGGAGGGCCTTTTGGGGGTGATTACAAATATGCAACGGATCGGGAAAAAGAGCACGGGCCGTTTCCTCATCGTGGCCCTGATGAAGGCTATTTGATGGGCGCCAGAAATATCGAGCCTGTCAATGGTGGAGGCGACTGGGTTTGTGTGAAGCCTGACCACTGGATTTTTGAAGGCACAGGGATGAAGCAGGGCGAACGCATAGCGGGCCTGATTGGCTGGGAATATCATGGGGACCCTCCCAAGGACTTGAAGGGCCTTGAAATTCTTGGTGCAGGGACCGCGTTTGTGGGCGGTGTGAAGCCTCAGAAGTGGACATCAACGATATATGATGGTCCAAAGGGGAATTTCATTTTCAATGCGTCG
The DNA here is from genome assembly GCA_945872325.1 of Candidatus Kuenenia stuttgartensis. Lineage (GTDB taxonomy): Bacteria > Planctomycetota > Planctomycetia > Isosphaerales > Isosphaeraceae > QWQI01. The sequence continues at coordinate 5,239 of CAMBZY010000020.1, forward strand.
ACCATATTCTGGGCCCAGGGGTTATCGAACCCGCCGGGGCATACGTTGCCATGGACGCACTGGACAAGGCCTCATGGACCTGATGAACGGGTGCAGAAGATCACTGAGAACTTATTAAAACGGGCACTTCATAAGAATTGAAATCACGGCTGTGATTTCATTCCGTGAAGATATCTTTGAGCCGAAGTCCAAACAGGGCAAGGGTGACCGAGACACTGATCATGACACTGACCAGGACTCCGGCTGACCCGATATCGCGAGCCGCCTGGGCGTGTTCCTGATCCTGATTTGGGCTTCTCACCAGTGTATCTATGGCAGAGTTAAAGAGTTCCGCCATTAATACAAGGCCGGCGCAGAGTGACAGGAGCAGCCATCCGATGGGTGCGAGTTGGATCATGACGCCGAACATGAGGACGATTGTGAAGCGATAAGCGTGTGCAAAGAAGCTGGAATCACCGCGTATGGCGAGTTTTAAGCCGTTCAGGCCGGCCCAGCTTTTGCCGAGCGTGCCGCCTCGTCGGTCGGCTTTGGAGAGAGGCTCCGTCATGGGTATGGAGAGTTCGTCGAGCATTTGCTGATCCATCGCCTGGTTCGCAAAGCTGGCCAGAAGTTTTGGATTCAGGAGCTTTTCCGGAGGCAGATCAAGCTCGTCGCGATCGAGCCTGTAGGCGTCGGAATAAGCGGTCAGGGTGTATCTTTTGGAAGGGCGATCAGGCGGGCCCTGTTTGAGCGGATCGCCTTGCTGAGACGTGTTTGATGACTGTTCAGAGAGATTTTCCATCGTCACACCTCGCAGGTCAGGAATATCCTGAATGGAATCATTGAGTCGGAGCAAAACGGCTGTCGAATCGAGGGCCTGACGACTGACCGAGTCGGAGGTTTGGGCTGAGTCGAGGTGTGATTTCCACGGCAACCATCGTGCTCTGACGCTGAGGATCGATATTCAAGCCGATACTGGTCAGATAATCTGCCCCGACCCTCGTGACAGATAGGTTCGACCCGAGTGAAATCCCGTTCCCGAAGTCATAGCTGGTCGAAAATGTCGAATACCACTTCGGGCTCACCCAATAGCTGTACGATAGGTTCAAGGCGGAGGTGTTGACCTCACCGGTTTGAAGAATCGTGTAGCTCACTGTCGCATTGCCCTTGGGCGGGCGATTGAAGCTGAAGCCAGAGGTGATAATCTTCATGCCGAATGGGTCGTTTGTATGCTGGACGTTGGTTTTGTTGAGAGGATCGCCAGCGACTTCCCAGGTTTCAAACCATCCGTTAGAAAACACCGTTGTCCGGTCGCCCACATACCATTCCCAGTTATAGGTGTTCAGGCCAAACTGTTCGCCGAAGTTATCCCGTCCAGCTTGCGGGAAATAGGTGGTGCTGACGTCGAACAGCATCCAGTCGATGATTCGCCGGGAGCCTTCAGGGCCACGCTTGGTTTGAAGACGATGGTTCCAGTCGAGTTTGACCGTCTGCATGGATTGGAGAACGTCGGTCGTACCGCTGATTGGCGAAAGGTTCCGCCTTGTGGCCAGCAGTAAAGGGTTGTACTGAGGTGGCAAAACACCTCCACCATAGTTTGTGAACGCGAAATAACGTCTGCCAAATTCGTAGGTGTTATCGTCAAGTTCATCCTGCACGCCGATGGAACGCAAGGCCATGGCAGAGTATGCGTCGCGATAATCCACTCCGAAGTTCATTTTGTGGTTCAGGCCATGAACGTTGAGGATTTCGCTCTCAGCGTTGTTATAAAGCTTCCACATCATGAAGTTGGCACGCAAACCGGCGGCTCCCCAGAGCCTGCCTGTGGTCAGATTGTTCTGGCCACGAATGAGTTGTTGGACCTGATCCGTAGGCAAGTCGTATGCCGGCAAGGCCTGATTGTATTGACCAGCCCATCCAATGGCTTGACCCTGCAAATAAGGAGTGATTTTGAGGGCACCCAGATTGATGGGCAGGTCGAGTTCATGACTGGTGAACAGGCGGCCTGAGCCGAATGAGCCGGATGTCTGGCTGATCGGATCATAAGGCTGGAATGCGAATAGGGTTGGGTTGTTGACCATGACGTCTGTATGGACGTTGGCATAATCGGCACCGGTGTGGCTGTAGTGGGTCAGGCGGTCGCCCAGCCAGCTATCGGCAATGCGGTAATAATCGAGTTTCGGGAGCCACTGGGTATCGGTATAAAACGATTGCAGATTACCTTTTGCGAGTATAGAGAAAGCCTGATTCTCTTTCTGGCGGATGGCATAGACGGAGGTTTGTTGATCGAGGCCCGTGTCATAGAGTCGCTTGTAATATTGCTCAAGGAAGTAGCGGTCAGAGAGGTACCCGAACTCTGCCTGAAACCGGAAATCTTCGTCCAGTGGGGCATCGTCAGCCAAAAGACTTTGCATATGGCGGGCTGTGTATCGGCCACGCATGTAGTCATAAACCGGCACTTTGCTACGCTGATATCCACGGTTGCCCGATCCGGCGGGGCCGTCCGTGATCACGGCAGGGCCAGTACCGAGAACGTCAGTTCCCTTATCCCAAATCGTCCACCCATCAGCATATCCGTAATATGAGCCAGGGATCCGTCCACCGAGTGCATCTTTCCCGAAATAGCCAATTTCCGAGCCGATGGCAGGTCCACGGGCAGAGAGGTAATCGAGGTCGAGGTTCCATGTATCGATGTTCTTGGGCCGTTTGATGCCAAGCACTTTGAACATGGACCAGTCGGAAAGGACCTGCTGGCCAAAGTAGTTATTGGTGCGGAACTGGAGCTGCTTGAGGGGCATGTCCAGATCGTCCGGAGTCATGACGACCCTTGGGAAGTACATGATTGGCGTATTCCCAACATAAAACTTGCTTCGGCGAGCGTCGATCTTCCACTCATAATCTGTTGCAGCGACAGGATCGAGCGAGCCTGTGATCGGGTTGCGTAACGGAACTTCTTCCTGCGTAAGGCGAACCAGATCGCTGTCGAACCTGTAGCCGGGGTTGGGGAATCGGCTTCCCGTCGTACTTGTTTTGACGCTGTCGATAATCGGTCGACCGATTTTCAGAGTCCCATCAGGCCCTGTCTCAGCCTCTCTCCACTGACTGATTCGATCAGCCTTGGTCTTGATCGGCGCAAGTAGCCCTGGAGCAAAGATATTCAGCTCTGCCTGAAGGGCTGTGAAGCGATCGGTTTTGGCGTCGTAATAAGCGGTTTCAGCACGGAGCATACGCTCGTCGCCATTGCCTGCGACTTTGCGCTCATCCATTCGGTAGATGACATTTCCCTCAAGGTAAACCTCAAGAGGCGCTTGGTTGGACTGCTTGAATTTACCACTTGTGTCGATCATGGTCGCTTTGGAAACTTCGTCGTCTGTGATCCAAAGCACAATTCTGTCAGCAGATAGATCGACGGTGCCAAACTGCGAACCGGTTTCCATGACCATGTTCACGCCGCCCTGAATCACCACGATTCGGGTCTGATTCACGACTGGCAGTTCCTGGATCGAGAAGTTCTTGCTGCTGTCACGAGGGAAAATCCCGACCACTCGCTGAGTGCCTGGAATGACCTCAGCCGGAGCATCTTCTGGCTCGAGCGGAATGGGTGCATCGCCCAGAATCAAACTTGGAAGCGGAATCGACGACGCTGGCTCTTCAGGCAGAGCAGGGGGGATGGTTCCTCCCGGAGCGATTTGATTTGGAGCGTTCGATACTGGCGGATTTCCTCTCAATGGAGATCGGCCAAAGCCCGGTGGGGCTGCATTCGGATCCCTCACCTCTTCAGGTGATTGTGGCTCAAACGAAGGTGGCAATGCCGGGGACGGAGGATTGTCGAGCGGATTGGATAAAACGGGTGAGTCATCGCTTGTGGAAGCGGATCCCGCTGGTGCCTGAGCCGGGGTCACCGATTCATCCCTTGATGGAGGTGTCTCCATCTCCGGAGGAGCTTGTTGCTGAACAAACGAGGTCGGGCTGACCACTCGATTCCCTGATGGAGGATCTTCTGGATGCTCAGGAGCAGCAGCATCAGCCGGCGCACCTTTAATCTGGGAGATCGCAATATCCAGAGCAGACTTTGCTGCTGCTCCAAACGCTGATGTGAGCTTGGTCTGATCAATTTCAGCAGGCCCAACTTTACGCAACCCACCTGGTGAATAAGGCTTAAGCCTGACGGGGAGCTTGCTGCGGAAGGTCAGATTCGTATGGTCCAGAACCGTGGTAGGTCGTGAAGTCAGGCGGATATGGCCGGCGGCTTTGACTTCAATCCGCTGCATGAGCCGATTGCCGTCCTTGCCAGGTTCGACCAGCACCACGGCTTCATCTGCCCTGAGGCCTTCTCCATCCTGAGCGATCGACACCCGGCCTGAAAGTACCACCCAGTGCCTGTCACTATCAGACGACCAGACCTGAATGCGATCGGCGGCCAGGTCGACTGCCGGTGGATCGAGCCGTTGAAGAATCTGTGCCTGCACATTGGCTGATGTCAGCCAGACCCCGCACAGGCTTGTCAGCCAGAGGGCTCGCCAGAAGCGGGTCCTGTAGGGTTCAGTCACGATTTGTATTTTGAATGTGGTCACAGGCCGTCCTTGGCCTAGCCAATGATCAGTGAGTCGCATTCGGCCAAACTCCCAACAATGGCTTAGGTTCTTGACCAACAGGGAGAATCTTCCATGATTCATCCCAATCGTGATTTTTCCCCAGTCGCCTGGCCAACATCCTGTCGGCTCATCTGGCTGGCTCTCACGATCTCTGCATCACTCCAAGGCCCATGCCATAAAGTGAACATAATCGCACAATCACGAACGAAAGCAATATCCGGGATTCCAGGAATCCGTCAAGCGGAGTTTGTCTGGATTCTCAAGGAATTCTCATGCGAACGGATTCAGGAATTTGTATGGAAAAAATATCAGGATTTGTTAAAGTTTATGGTGGATCGTTACGGACAAAGGATCGTCCGCGCCTCTGTGCAGTCGAAAGCAAGATGGCCTATCTCGAGTTGCACCAGCAACTTTCAGCTGATTCACACCACGGAAGGAAGACAGCCATGTTTAGCCCATTCATGATCGCATTAGGTTTGAACCGTAAGACGCGGAAGCGTGCCAATCGGTCGTTTTTTCCTGAAGGCTTGAGTAATCTCGAAACCAAAGCGCTGATGACCGCCGTTCCAGCAGCGTTCGCCAACGCATCGCTTGTCCTTGGTGGAAGGTCGCCTGTAGCAGTCGCCTGTGGTGACATCAATGGCGATAACCTGATCGACATGGCCACAGTGAACTTTCTCGATAATTCCATCTGGGTAGCCACCATGGGTACGGATGGGAAATTCCAGATGCCGAAACTCTATGCGGCCGGCCAGAATCCGGATTCGATTCTGCTCAAAGACTTTACAGGCGATAACAAGCCTGACATCGTGTTTACAAGTACATCCGACAATAAGGTTGGGATCCTGATCAACACAGGCAACGGCGTGTTTGCAGACGCCCGTTTTATGGACGCTGGTACCGACCCTAACGGGCTAGTTGCAGGCGATTTTAACAACGACACACGTCTTGATTTTGCCGTGGCCAATGGTGGGAGCAACAACACAACCGTGTTTTTAAGCAACGGTAACGGAACTTTCACAAGTGCCGGTAACTTTGTGACGTGGGCCAATGGTGCCTCCAGCGTAGCCACTGGCGATTTTAACCGCGATGGGAAACTTGATCTGGCGGTGACAAATCTCGACAGCAACCAGTTGAGCGTGCTCTACGGGGTTGGGGGTGGCAAAATGTCGTCTCCAACCACTTATCCGACTGGAAAAAGCCCTTACAGCGTCGTTGTTGGCGACTATAATCGCGACGGACTGGCGGACCTTGCGACGTGTAATTCTGTATCTCAAGATGTAACCGTGGTTTATGGGCTGGCGTCAGGTGGCTTCTCGACCTCGACATCCTATCCATCAGGTGGAATGTCGATTGCCATGACGTCCAGCGACTTCAATGGCGATGGATTTTTAGATCTGGCCGTTTCGAACTTTCAGGAATCCACGGCATGCGTGCTTTTGGGCCAGGGGAATGGCAAATTCGACGCTCCCTTGAAGATCGGGGTCGCTCCAGGGCCAACCGATGTGATCGTGGCTGACGTCAATCGCGATGGGAAGCCTGATATCGTTACAGCCGACGCCATCAGCAACAACACGGCGATCATCATCAATAATTCCGCCTGGCCGACCTCCATCGCGATGGCAGGGAATTTCACGAATCCAGCCTCACCAGCTTCCGGGCAAGTGCGGATCATCGCCACGATGGCGCCTGGGAACGTGACCAACGGCTCTATCAAGCTTTACAGAGACGGGGTTGCCTATGCGGCATCCCAGCTTCAGGGCAATTCCATCACCTGGACAGTCAATTACAACGACGCAGTCGGCCGCGCATTCGTAGCCGTCTATGAAGGGACCGCCGGATTCTGGGCCTCGACTTCAGCTGAAGCCTTGCTGGTCAACAAATCACAGATTGGAACCCCGAGCCAAGGTGTCACACTCACTCCAACACCTAACCCGACTCCGACACCAGGCCGACCAGTGCGACCAACCCCAGTGAGGCCGATCAGGCCAGCCCGGCCCGTAAGGCCAACCCCACCAAGGCGTAAGACGCGTTGATTCATCTTGATTTTCAGCAAAACAAGGGGGATGGCTATCCTCCTTGTCCGCTGATATCAGCAGGAAATGTGACTCTGGTTTCGACATTTTAGGAACGGGCAGAAAAAAACTTCCGCGTTTTAAGCGAGCCGTGGTCTATCGCCCTGCGGCTTCTTTCTAGCCGGTCTTGGCGCTAGCCCCGGTTAATTATCTTCCGCGAACCGGCGGCTAGATTCATACGCCCCGGTTATTCTCTTCTGCGAACCGGGGGCTATCGCCCGGCGGCTAGGTTCAAACCAAGAAACCGATGGCTAGCTCCTCTTACCTAGCCGGGCTTAACGCTAGCCCCGGTAATTGATTGCCGTTGGCCCGAAAACGAAAACCATCCCATATCGGGAAGTGATTTCTAGCCTGATCCTTATTTCTTTTTCTGAGGCGGCTTTCTCGTCGCTTTCTCGAACGGGTCGACATTTTGCATTTCGCGTTCAATGGCGGCGATGTCTACGGATCGTAATAATTTATGGTCGTGATTCAATTGGCTGGCAACGGATTCGTCTTCAATCAGGTTCGAAAATTCTTCCATCCAAAAATCGGTTTCTTTTGGAACAATTCCCTCCTGCTGAAGACCTTCGGTTCTGCCCAATGTGGGTGGGCGTTTGTTGGCCTGGGTGTCGATCGGGGGGAGGACCGGGCGTCTTGGATCCTCGAGTAACACCATAAAATCGTCGGCGCCGATCACTCTGCATTTACGACGCTGCGCACATTCGATAATTTGATTGTCCGAGGAAACAACGACGAGTTTTTTAGGCGCATCGTGCTTCAGAATCAGCTCAACGATCCGGACATCGGCGGAGGGTGAATCCGAGGCGAATTCGACGGTAATCCCATCGACCCAAAGCATCTTGGGCAAAACCTGAAGCTTCATCGAAGCATCAAACACCACTCGGGTGGCGTGTCTATCGACCGCCGAAAGCCGTTTTGAGAGCATTTTCAAGAGCTTCTCACGGGCTTTACGGAGGCGGTCAGGATCCTGCCTTGGGCCAGTCAGGCCCTGTGCATGCATCAGGTTATAGCCGTCGATCAAGAGTCGCATGAGTGAATCAGTCGATAGCCGGGTGGAGCAAGTGCATTGTCAGACTTTGAAATTCGATTTGCCTGGAACGCAATCCATGGCCACGGAAACGATGCGAATCATTGACAGATTCGATGATCGATCCGCGATCATTTGGAAATTAGCCAAGACTGACCATATCGCGTGAACCGTCAGGATCTTCCACAAGTGAGAGCAACAGGGAACGCGTTTTGTCGCGTGTTTCGCCAATCGCTGTTACATAAACAGCGGGTTCATCCTTCACAGGACACTCGTGCTCGCAGATCCCGCAGCCGATGCACTTTTCAGGGTCGATATAGGGGCGTTTCAGTTGCAGGGTTTTGCCCCAGCGGTCGGTGATTTCGATGTTCCGCGTGAAGATGGCCTTCGGGCTTGTCGGGCAGACTTCTTCGCAGACCACGCAGTCGGTATCCATGGCCCATGGGAGGCATCGGCCACGCTCATAAAAAGCGGTGCCGGTTTTGATGGGGCCCTTGTATTCAAAGGGGCCGACTCCGAGTTTCTCGGCGATCGAGATTTCGCGGATCGCGCCTGTCGGGCAAACCTGACTGCACAAAGTACAGTTCAGCTCGCACCAGCCCATCTTGGAGATCATGATCGGTGTCCAAAGCCCTAAAACACCGGCTTCGAACAAGGCGGGCTGGAGGACGTTGGTCGGACAGACCCGAATACACTGATCGCACTTGATGCAGCGACGCAGGAATTCATCTTCGGCCACCGAGCCAGGAGGACGGATCACATATCGTGAAAAGTTCTTGCGAACTCCGCCCGAAAGCTTGGCCATCGGGAAGAAAATGGATCCGAAAATACCGGCCAGAAGCACCTGACGGCGACCAACGGCGGGCCAGGTGATTTCGCTCGCCTTACGCGGGAGGAAGCGGTAAGTCAGTGCATCGTGAGGGCAATCTTCAATACAGTTGAGGCAGACAAAGCACTCGCTTTTTCGCAGGTCTTTGTGAGGGTCAGAGGCCCCCTCGCAATTCTTCAGACAAAGGTCGCAGTCGGTACATCGAACGGGGTCACGGTCGATTCGCCATAATGAAAATCGGCTCAGAATGCCCAGGAGAGCACCCAGAGGGCAGACTGCTCGACAGAAGAACCGTGGGATCCACCAGTTAGCGACTAGAAAACCGGCAAAAATCAGGCCGACAATCCATGCATACCAGTATTCGCGAGGCTCTGTGTAAATGCTTTCGGTCGCAATGTGGGCGATCGGTAGGACGCTTGTGGTCATGGACCGAACGGTCAGGGCGATTGGATCGAGGAGGCCGATCTGGAGGTTTGAGCCGCCTTCTTTATACTGATCGGCGGCGTTTCCAAATCCATAAATCAAGGCTCTGACGGGACGTGTGACCAATGAGCCGGTGTCGGTGCTCCATGCGGATGCGACTTCGCCGGGTGTGGCGATCAGGGCTGGGAGGATCCAGGCGCCGGCCATGACCAACATCACGGCCAGGATGTAATATTTTATCGAATACCACCAGCGGTATCGGTTGACCTCAATCAATTGCTTGGTGTTACGGCGGTTACCAATGAATCCGAAGAAGTGGTGGAGGATGCCGAATGGGCACATCCAGTTGCACCAGACCCGGCCAAACATCATGGTCACGCCGAGTACGAAGACGCCCCACCAGAGGTTGCGATAGATGGTGTGGGTGGTCAGTGCAGTGCTGACGGCGACCAGTGGTGTGGCTTCGAGGAAGAACGAAACCGGCCAGCCTTTGAGGTAACGAAGATCTGTGATCAGCAGAAAGAACAGGAAGAGGCCGAGGAAAAGCACCTCATAGGCCCGTCGAATTTTTACCATGTTCCTGAAAACTCCCTGAAATCACTTGGAGGGCGGCGGAATGAGAGGAATCGATTGGGCCATCAGTGATTTGTATCAATTTATCATGATTTGGCCGATCATCCAAGATGATTGACCTCGAAGTTGAACAAATCAGCCCGGTTCTTTGAAAATGACGCTTAGGTTTAAGATAAATCCAGGCAAAATCGTCTCTCCGGAAAGTTGCGGGGGATTGATCAGCGATTCCGGTGATTCCTGCCCCAACCGATAAATCATGACGGTTTTTGTCGATGGATCGATCAGCCAGCCGAGTTTTGAGCCGTTGGTCATGTACTCCTGCATCTTTGATTGAAGGGTGGTCAAAGAATCGCTGGGCGATCGCAGTTCGACGACGAAATCAGGGCAGATTCTGGCGAATCCGGACCGATCATCGGCGCTGAGGCTGGTCCAG
>CAMBZY010000021.1 GCA_945872325.1 Candidatus Kuenenia stuttgartensis
GACGAAATCATGGTCACCACCACCGGCGGCATCATGATCCGCACACGGGTGGGCGAGGTCCGCGAAACTGGCCGTAACACGCTTGGTGTGCGTATTATACGTCTTGACGAAGGCGATTCTGTCGGTTCACTGGCGATCGTTCCCGAAGACGCGATCGAAGCCGCTGAAGCTCAGGCTGCTGCAGAAGATGCAGAACGACGAAACGCCATGCTCGACGACGATGGCTCAGAAGTCATCGAAGACTTGGAGGCGGACATCGTTGAAGTGGCCGAAGATTCCGTGGACGATGAGCCTCGGGAAGATTGACCTCAGCCCCGACGCTTACCGCTCTTGCTGGACAACTGGATCGAAGTGCTTGTTACAGAAGAGCCTGGAGCACTTTTTGTCAGCGTTGGTTGCGGAACTGTAGACAAGCTGGCCGTGGTCAGAGCTGAATTCCTGGCCATGACCACCGCCGGTGATGTTGTCGTTTCGCCCATGATCACCACTTTTTCCACTTTGCCCAAATAGCCTCTTTGACTGTTGGGGACCGTGGAGACCTGAAATGACGGTTGGTTGATCGTACGAAACTTGACCGGCACGCCCCTCGGCACAATTTGTAAGGTCTGAACGCTACTCATAGGGGCCTTGAACAAAGGCCTTCCATGAACCAGCACAATCATTTTATCGTGCTGCTTATCCCCCTTCACAGACACATAATCCGTCACTTTACCGCGAGTTACAGGCTGAGTGGCCAGGTCGATCACCACATTCCCACCGACCTTGGAATTGGACTGAATCCACGTCAGGTCAGGGCTGATATTCGACCACCCGCTATAATCCCCATACTGTGAAGCCCCGCTGAAGAACGACGCCACTCCCACAATCTGCTTCCTTAACAGTGCTGGCCCTCCCGAATCGCCCTCTCCCAGCAAGGCCAGCCCTCGACCAGCTGTAAGCTGTGTGACGAAGACATTTCCCATACCATCCGGATTTGCGTTAAAGCGTGTTGCAGCATTGGATTTCGCACCCAAAAGCGTCGGATAGGCAGGCCTCATGATCCCACTTCGAAATCCTCCGCCCTGAGCCCCTCCGCTATAGCCAGCCTGTGGCCTGAACGTGAATTGCGGCACCTTCCCATAAGGGTACTGAGTGGTATCCACCTGCCGGAACACAATGTCAAATGACCCAAAATAAGGGCTGTTTTTCTGTGAAATCTGCACCACCTGAACATTCACAAATCCTGTTGGATCAAGACTCTGTATCGCCTTCTGAAGCACATCGGCCGTCAGACCTTGAGCGTTAAGCCGGATATTCGCCTTGGTTTTCGGGTTGCCCAAAGTGAACGTTCCACGTGCGGAAGGTGGCAGCATCAGCCTCTGAATCGTCGACGAAATCTGATTCGGATTCGGCGACGTATTCTGACCCACCACCCCATCGCCCGTGTAGCCATAACCTACGAGATTGATTGAGTTTGAGGACGACGATGTCCCTGGCTGCATCGACGACCCTGTATAAAGCTGATAGCTCAGCCTTCCTGGGCCATTGCCCCACGGAGCCAGCCCTGAGAGTCGCAAGACGGCTTGGTCGTGGCCGTTCTGAAATCCAGCATCAGTGGCACCTTGCCATTGCGGATTGATCGTCACGCGATTGCCAGGCACCACCATCTGGACACGCTTTGCAGGCAGGTCGAAATTTACGTAATAATAAGGGGCATCTGCGATATGATCGCCATTGGCATCCACACAGTGAGCCGCTGTCAGAACCGACTGACCTCCCGTAAGCAACGTCCCGCTGCATCCACCAATATCGTCGGGGCTTTGACGGATCAAAACCACCCCAGCATTCGCCTTGTTAGGCCTTAATGCCTGAGGCACATTGAACGCCCCCACAACCGGCATCACCCGATCTGAAAGTGGCTCAATATTCAGTCCAGGCTTAACGTTACGTTCTAACGCCCTATCACCTGAAAGCTTCGTACGCCCTGCCCGGAGTGACCAGTTCATCGTGTGGCTCAAATCATCTTTATACATTCAGACAGCCCCACTTATCGTATTCCCCCCGGAAACGATATCGCGAACCATCGTCTTTCAGATTATCGGGAAGTAATTTACGACAACTTTAACGATTGTACTGATTTTTCACTCAAGGGTTCTGGCTCAACGGACTGAAATCTCACAAAATAACGCCGTAAAATATTATCTATAAATCACTTACACCTTAGGACCCGTGAACCGTTGTTCTCATAGGTATGATCCGGGTTAGGGGTCGTGTTGCGAGTTCCAGGAGCCAAAAAATGTATAAAAAAAACATCTCTTCATCAAAAGAGTTGCTTTGCACAACCTTTTAGGCTAAGGTGCTATCTCTCAATTGATTGGTAACGATTCATTCCTGACCATGGCGGATAAAGTTGGCCTGTGTAATCCAACGATTCGGTTTGTTGACGCACCCGACTGAAAAGTCTCTGTCACCATGATATTTGAGTGTGTAAGTGATCAGCCCCTCGTTTTTTCCTAGGAGAAACAAGCGATGAAAGTTCTTCGCGGTCTTGCAACATTGATAATGATTGGTTCGATTGGTTTGTGCTCTGTCAGTCAAGCTTCAGTGATCTTCGACAACCTGACTGAAAACCTTGATCAGAATGTTCTGATGAATTCCAACGGTTCGGGCAACTGGTCTCTCAACGCCGAAGCCTTCCTGGTTCCGGCAACCGGGATACAGCAGTTGTCCGACGTCACCTTGACCATGGCTCTTGCAGCTACAGGCAGCACCACCGGCACTTATAGTGTCGAAATCTGGAGCAATAGTGGCACAAACCAACCTAATATCAAAGTATTTGATGTTGCCACAGCACAAACCGTGGCAGGTTTAAATGGCACCCCTGCTCAAAAAATCTTTACACCATCGACCACGGTCACGCTGGTAAATGGGACCACCTACTGGCTGGTACTCAACGCCACCACCTATACAGGCAGCAAGCAAATTCAATCGCTTGCAACTGACAGTTCCGGCGGAACTGGAGTTTCAGCCACCACATTTATGAACCAGCGCGATTCTGCGACTCTGTGGGGGACCAACTTTGGGAGTTCCCACCTGTCCATGAAAATCACGACTGTTCCTGAGCCATCCACCTATGCCCTGGCCGCTCTGGCCACTGGTACCATGTGGGTTGTTCGCCGACGCCGTCAATCTCGCTGATTTTTTGCGGATTCACTCGCAACACACAAGAAAAGCGACCCATCGATCAGATGGGCCGCTTTTTGTTATTTTTATGTTTCTTACAATCCAACCAGCCCAGATCAATCAGGCGGATTTGATGGCATAAATTTTGACGCTTGCCGCAAAATCATTGAGATTGTATTTTCGCACCAGCTCAAGAAATTGTTCGTGCATCACAGTGGGTGCCGAACTGCTGCCACAGCAGCTTGTTGCAGCCGTGTCGTCGATGACCGAAAGGCCGGAATTGCCAGCCGATGAGCTGGCCGGTGGGGCACAGCAGCCGACCTGGTCGGGCATGGTGGCGTAGGCATTGATATCGGCATGGGAATCGACAATAGCAATGTCATGAAAACCAGCCTTGGTCAGGCCTGTTTGATAATCATCCAGTTTAATCGCCCCTGAAATGCAGGCGGCCCACGCCAATGCATCCGCTGCAAGTTCCTCGGGCAGATCCTGTTTTAAGGCCAGATCGCTCGCCGCAAGCCGCCCACCGGGCTTGAGGATTCGGACGATTTCTTTAAAAACGGCATTTTTATCGGCCGCCAGGTTGATCACACAATTCGAAATGACGCAGTCCACCGAGTGATCAGGTACAGGGATCCTGTCTATCGTACCCAAATGAAATTCGACATTCGTCAGAATTTTCCCATCGGAATCCTTGGCGGATTTGGCATTTTTCTGAGCCAGTGCGATCATTTCAGGCGTCATATCAATGCCGATGGCCTTGCCGGAAGGTCCCACACATCGGGCCGCCAGAAAAACGTCGAGCCCCCCGCCTGATCCTAGATCGACCACGGTTTCTCCCGGTTTCAGGCTTGCAAAAGCCGTCGGATTGCCGCACGAAAGGCCAAGATTGGACTCTTCGGGAATCGCCGAAAGCTCCTCAACGCTATATCCAAACGCCTGCGCAATCGCCGAAGTGGCCGATTTATCGGCAGATGAAGCCGATTTCGCAACATCTCCATACGTCCTCTGTACCACATCTTTGATCTTCAAATCGCTCATCGCAAGTCTCCTGATGGTTACTGACTTTTTTTCTAATTTTTCATTCAGCCGATTTCGCGATCGATTTCGCATGCTGCAAAGCATTCATCATAAATCGCGCGATATCATCCCTACGTTCATCATACCTTGATGCCTCTTCCGGAGTATCATCAAATTTCTTCGGATCCTCAAACGGAGCAGGAATCCGGGCCGATGCTCCTGCAACTGTCGGACATGCCCCATCGGCCTCTGTACAGACCAGAACAGCAGCATAACCGCTCTGTGGATTGGCCTCGTCACGATAATGCTTGGAAAACTCGACCATTTGTAATTGGTTGGCAGAATCCGAAATTCCCCAGCGGACCAGATATTTGGGATTATCACCACCAGCCGGCCCCATCACAGCCTTTTCACCGGTCGGCTCGATCACCACCCCAACCCGCTTCAGACTCGTAATGGTTCGCTTATTAAACGCCGATGGAGTCGTTCCGCCTGAGTGGAACCGTACCTCAGGCATCCCCAGAAACGCCGCCGAAGCATTCCCCATCACACTTCCCAACATGCTTCTACGACTGTTGCCCGTGCAAATCACCGTCACGTGAAGTGGCTGACCTGCCTTGTAATGCCCGGCAATCCACTCACCCAATTTTTCAGAAGCTCCCTTATGATCAGCCTTTACCTGACCTGTCTCAGAGGCAATCCTAGCCATGTGCTCCGCCAGCTTCGGAGCCAGTTCCGACGATTCCACTCCACTCATCGTTGTGATTCCTACTGCTGTCAGTGCCCATAAAATTCGTGACATTTGAGGCATCTCTCCTCCAGATCAAAAACCATCCATCGAACGTGTCATATCCGTTTGGGCGAATATAACACGTCCTTATATATTCGGTCAAGCGAATATTTGATGAACCGGAACGACGCATTCGCTGGACCGAACCGATGCCAGTCGAGCGATATCTTCAGAGAGCATCGGATCCTGAGACAGGCCCATAGCCAGACTCGTAAAAATCGCTCCTGCGAGTGGGTCCTGCTGAAGGTCGGCCCGATAGTGGATCCAGTGACCTTCTTTGCGAATCGCCACCAGTCGATCGCGCCTAAGCCGCGACAAGTGACGTGAAACCGTCGGTTGGGGCAACCCAAGTGAAAGATGAAGGTGGCAGACGCAAACCTCGCCTGACTTCCATAATAAGTGCAGTATCCGTAAACGAACCGGGTCGGATAGTGTGGCCAGAGTTTTTGTGGCCTGACTCAGTGATGATGACGGGTTCATGAGTTTTCGTCCGCTGATTCCCGCTCGATTTTACCCAACCTGGCACATGTGGCCGGTTCCAGACATCACCCCATCATAACATACCATCCGCGATTAAAAACAAAAAAAGGGCGATCCGTAAATCGCCCTTCGTTGCATGAGTTTTCAATCATTTAAATCCTGAAAATCATACTTTTCGGATCGTTGCTCCACTGATCAAAGGTGATGTTGCACCACCGGTCAAAGTTCCATTAAGGCCGAATTTCAATGTACTGCCATTGGCCAGAGAGCCGTTCCATGACAGGCTCTTCACCGTATATCGATTGCCCACACGGCTCACGATCTCGGCGTTCCAGATTGATGTCATATCGAAATTCGAATCAAATTCCAACACCCAGCCACTCGTAATGGCTGCCCCTGTGGTATTTTTGACCGTGATCTCACCGCCAAAACCTGGTAGCCACGTACCGGTCACAGCCAAAACAGCGGCCCCTGACGATGCAGGTGGTGCAGCAGGAGCGTCATCATTTTTGATCGTGATCGTAGACGACGATTTCAATAATGTGGCATTCGCAGCATTACTGAGTCTCAACTGGAATGTTTCATCCGACTCATTGACCGTGTCACCATTAATCGTGACATTCACGGTTTTTGATGTCTCACCAGGTGCAAACGTCACAGTGCCAGAAGTGGCCTTGTAATCGTTTCCAGCGATGGTGGCAGTTCCGTCGAATGTCCCATAGCTCACGGAAATGGGCGTGGCTGAAACCTTCGACAGACTCAATGTCACCGTGGCCAGGCTCGTTCCCGAATTTCCTTCATTGATTGAAACATCCGTCGAGGAAATTCCAGGCAATGTCGTCTGGGCCGATTTCAATCGAGACGCTGCATAACCCACCAGGCTATCAGGGCTGTTGCTGTTACGCACATCTCCGTCGAGCTCCCAGAACATCATGCCGCCGTAGTCGTTGGCCATAATGTAATCGACTTTCTTGCCGAGACTGGTTTTATCCTCGAATGACGAGAACCACCCCCCGCCCACCGTAGGAGCATACACGTAAGGAACTTGCGAGACATTATCCCGATAAAGTTTGTATGTGGATGGCTGCGTTTGCACCTTGTTCAAAAGGTCGTTGTAATCAACCATTCCATTTTCCCAGGTGCCGGCACCGGCACCGGTGCCTTTCTGGAACAGTCCATCGCCATTCGGGCCAGCCGGTACACCCTGCCATGAGCGGCCATACAAGGGTGCACCCATGACCATCTGCGACTTTGGAACACCGGCTGCCACATAGGCCTGCATGGTGTAATCAATATTGAATTTGGCATCAATTGCATCAGGATTTGCAGCATTGGCATAGAGCGGAGCGTTATGCCCTGTCTGATTTTCCCAGGCCCCGTGATAATCATAAGTCATCACATTAAACCAGTCGATCGACTTCGCCATTTCGGCGAGTTCAAAATTGGCCATATTGGAATAGCCGGCTGGTGAAGCCACTGTCAGGAGATAATCCTTGCCTGTGATCGCTTCCTGAGCATTGAATGCAGAACGAATCGCCTGAACCATCAGGGTATAATTACGCTTGTCCTCAGGCCGGTTTTTATTCGAATCCAGGCCACCACCCACTGGATATTCCCAGTCCAGATCCGCTCCGTCAAATCCATATTGATTGACAAACTTGACCAGCGAATCGGCAAACTTCTTGCGTGAAGCATCGGTCAGGGCAGCATCTGTGAAAGCACTTGAAAGAGTCCATCCGCCGACAGCAATGGCCACTTTCAGATTAGGGTTGGCCGCTTTCAACTTCGTAATCTGATTGAAATTGCCCTTGATCGGCTGATCCCAAGTATCACCTGGATAGGACTTTTCCACAGCAGCATATGAATCAAATAGACCGACTTCACCGTTTGCATCAATCTGGGCAAATGCATAGTTCAACACCGTCAGCTTATCGGCAGGCACATCCGCGATATTATACTGACGTCCATAAATCCCCCATTCAGCAAAATAACCGACCACCTGCTTGGCAGAAGGTGTGGTGACCGGTGGAGGGGTCGGATTCGTATCGTCGTTGGTGATTGTCCCTGTACCAGTTGCAGTCGCAATGATTGCACCAACAGCACCAGAGATGGTCAGTTTCAGAGTTTCATCTGACTCATGGGTCGAATCACCAGTGACGTTTACAGAGACAGATTTTGTCAGCTCTCCAGGGTTGAATGTGATTGCACCCGAAGTGGCATTATAATCGCTCCCAGCGGTTGCAGTCCCATCCGAGGTCGCATAATTCAATGTGACTGCATTTGTGGAGACGGCTGAAAGCGTGATTGTAAAGACCATCGGAGTGGTCCCACTATTGCCTTCCGTCAACGAGGCCGACCCAACCACCAACGACGGCAGCGAAGGGGCAGGTGCTGTATCGTCGTTAGTGATTGTTCCGGTCACCGAAGTGGTCGAAATGGACCCATTGATTGCATTTGAGAAATTCAGGCTGAACGATTCGTCCGTCTCATAATTGGTATCACCATTGATCGTCACAGCAACGGTTTTGGAGATTTCACCAGGTGCAAAGAGAACGGTTCCGCTGCCAGCCACATAATCACTTCCGGCCTTGGCCGAAATATCAGTGGTAGAATATTGGACACTCACGGTACTGGCTGAGGCAGCAGAGAGTTTCACCGTATAAATCAGGGATTTCGTACCGGTTTGGCCTTCAGCGATGCTCATTGCGGATGACGAGATCGAAGGCGGTGTGACGACTGGTGGAGCCACGGTTGAATTTAATGCAACCGGATTCTTCATATAGGCTTGAGCCTTGGTGATCCACCAATATCCATCGGTAGGAGGGGTGCCAACAGAGGCTGTACTGTCGCCCACTCCGGCGCCGAACATGAGGGTGGTAATCCCGCTGGCCAGAGCCTCGTTCATGTGCTCTTTCCAGGTCACCGTGCTGCCACTCACGGTGACATCAGGATCAGAGGCCATATTCGCGCCAAAATAGCTGGCACGGCTGGAACTTGTGGCGAATGTATCGCCGAAGAAATAGCTTGGGGCCGAGTCTTCATAACGCTGACTTGTATTATTCAGGTCGGCAAATTTTCCTGAGGCATCATAGGGGTTTGTCGTCGTGGTTCCATTAATACGCCCGACTGGCAATTGCCAGAGGGTGATGGGCATATTTGTATTTGTGTGCAACGTTTTGGCGAAGAGCAGATAATTGTTCCAGTGATCAGCGTTCCAGAACCATGTGGAACCGGCTGGATTGGCAGCTGCACCGTTCTGGGCACCGGCGTCGAGGCCATATTTGTCGATGGAAACAAATCCTGCGCCTGATTCCAGAATCCCTGCCGACTTGTAATAATCCGCAATTGCATTTGCCGTATCGGTGATCTTCTGACGACCAGCCGTCCAGCCAAGCGTGTCAGTAGCCTTGATAATCCCATTGCCGGGCGTGTTGGGCGATGCCCACAAATTGACCTGCCAGCCGAATCTCATGGCGGGAGTGACTTTATGGATCGAATAATTGATCGCCTTCACTAGCCCTGTGACATTATTGGCAAATGCAGGGTCCGTATTTGCATTCAAAAGACCTGAATCATAGATGGCTGAGGTAACAGCCGAAATCTGATCAGGTGTTTTGCCTGAATTCTGCATCAGATAGCCAAGAAAGTCTGGCTCAAGCACAAAACCGACCGGCCAGTCCGAGGACTGATTTTTAATGGTCTCAAGCGTGAATTTCAAGTCCGTGAAATAGGCCTTCATATAGGCAGGATCTTGAATGTGCTGCGTGTTGGTATCGTAACTCTCACCACCGTCAGGAATGTTGTACCAGACGAAGTAGGGAATCACACCAAGTTTCTGGCTCTCGCGAAGATAGGAAGTGAGACGGTCGCCATCGACCGTTGACCACGTGCGCCAGCCATTGACAGGCCCTCCATTTAAATAGATATAACGAATATCCATTTGCTTGTTCTGGGCAGGATTTTCATAAGATCTCCAAAACGCCAGATTCGATGGAGTATCCTCACTCACGCTGCCCAGGGCGACTGTGGAAGGCCATCCAGGCAAGGTTCCATCCGTATTTTTCACCGTCACACCGAACCAGCGGGCTTCACCTGTCGTGGCATCTTTAATCATGACTGAAGCACGGCCGGCCTTGAGACCTTCCAAATGCAACTTTCCATCGGTCGTAAGGCTGACCCTGACCACATCAGGCGTGTTGGTATAGACCTGAAATGCTGTGTTTGCAGGTGCATTCAGGTTGGTAAATGCAATGTCGGTGATGCCCTGAGAGACTGCCGTGGCAGCGGCCTGACCGCTCGATGTATCCATCGAAGCGATCCGGATCGGGCTTGCACCGCCAAAAACTCTTACCAAAGCATCGCTGCGAGTGGTACCAGTTGCATTTTCCACGACCACTTCAAACTTGCTCGCACCATAAGCACGATTGATCTGCGTGGAGGCTGTTTGCGTACCTGTTGTAGTGGTTGCAATGTTAGAGGAATAAATCAGGCTGCCATTTTCATAGAGCGACCATTTTGTGGCTTGAGTGCCAGACCAGATTGCAAACGAGGCTTCGTAGGTGTTTGCAGCTGCACCAATGACGGTATCCACACGGACTGTAGGCTTTGCAGGAGCACTATTCACAGGAGGTGTGACTGTTCCACCGCCCCCAGTGGATCCACCATTATTGGTGACATTGACAGCCACTCCATTGAAATAATAATTGGTAGGATAATTCGTGGGCGAACCGTTGGCACCCAGACCAATGGTAGCCGATGCTCCCGGGGCCAGAGTTCCATTCCATCCAGCATCTTTGATGGTCACGGTGCCGGTGGATCCTCCCACAAGCGAAGAATTCCAGACCGATGTCAATGTATTGGTAGTATCCATTTTCAACTGCCAGCCATTGATGCTGGTGGTGCCTGTGTTTGTGATTTTAATATCGGCATTAAATCCACCAATCCAGGATGATGTGACCGTATAACCAACACTTACAGCAGCACTTGTCGAAGGTGGAGTGACAGTTCCACCGCCTGGATTTGCATCCAGATTCCAGCTTAACACCGGATTATTCACTTTGGCGGAAGCCGGACCAGCCGTACCTGTGGCAATAAATCCAAATTTCGCATTTGCACCGGCGTCGAGCTTCGTGGCCCAGGTATCAGGTGCAACGCTGTATTTTGTGCCTACATGGCTGACAATTCGGCCGCCCCAGATGGATGTGATGTTATCGGCCAGGTCGAATTGAAACTGGTAATCGTCGATCCATGTCGTTTGACGATTTGTGACCGAGATTTCGGCTTGATAACCAGTGCCCCAATTATTTTGGGTGGTCCAGGTGGTTGGAGGGCTGAAGTCTGTCCCGCTCAGCATCTGGCGGACTTCAAGCATTGCATTTGGGAGGCTGAATGACTGGAACTCGAAGAGTCGGCGATTTGGCCTCACAGACTTGCGATTATCGGCGACTTCAGTCCGATTTACCGAACGATTAAAACGGCTGATTTTCTGATGATGATTGGACATGACGATATTTCCCCTGGAATCAAGATGCGAATGGATTTCGGTATGGTACACAAATGGATTCAGCTGCTGATCAACATGCATCAATCAAGATGCAAGTTCTCAAGAAAGGTTGAGCGAGAATCCGGAAATCGATTGTATTAACGATCGCATCAGCCTGAATGAGAAGCTGAAGCGTCGCACCTGAGCCAGTATTCACGACCTGTACATGAATGCTGGGATTTATGATATTCGAGGGTCGTGGCTTTCCCGATTGAAACGGCCCTCTCCATAAACAATACGGGTGGGCTTTGGGGGTGTGACACATCTCGACTCAAGAAATGTTTGGAAATCAGGCCTGGTAGTTTTTTTTCAGAAAGGCTTCCAAGATGTAGAGGTTCTGAATCGATCGGATCGCCCAGGAATGTCGATGCCTTGGATCGTCGAACCGGATTTGTTATAGTCAACGCATGCCTCCGGGATGCTTGAACCTCTCCAGAAAAGATCAGGAATTGTCGCTCAACCATGTACCAGAACCGTGTGAAATCAAAGGCCAGATTGATCATCAGGATACTGGCAGGAGTTTCCTTGAGTGGCTGTGCCGGGTCTGCGATTGCAGCTGATGCGCCGAAATCGGCTGTGAAGCGTCCGACACTGGAACGATTCAAAGAAGAGCATCTTCAAAAAACGCACCAAGATGCAGAAGCGGTTCGCAAAGCACGTCAAAACATAGGTTTACCGACTGGATGGCGTGATATCAGATCGATTTTTCATGCCCATGCCGAAGATTCTGAACATACCGGAGGAACGCGCCCTGAGATGGTTGCGGAGGCCAGGAAATCAGGCGTATCGGCCCTGTTTTTAAGCGACCACTTCCGCCCTCCGCGAGATTTTGTGACACCGGAGAGGGCTGGACTGGTTGACGGAGTATTGCTTGTCCCAGGCTCGGAGTGGGCTGGATTTTTGATCCTGCCGACCAAGTCTGTGATCAATAAAATGAAAACGCCGGCCAATGAATTGCTCGATGCGGTTCGGGAAAACGACGGAATGGCATTTCTTTCACATGTGGAAGAACGCCAGAATCACAGCATGGAAAAACTTGACGGACAAGAGATATACAACCGTCATTATGATGCCATTGTCGATTCCAAGGGTCTGATGTCGCTTGTTCTGGCGATGACTTCGAAAAAGACGATCGATGACTTTCAACACAAGATTGATCAATATCCTGACGAGACGTTTGCATTTCAGGTGGAATATCCGAAGTTGTATCTCGAAAAATTCGATCGGGAACTGCTGAAAAAACGGCTCACAGGAGTCGCGGCCAACGACTGTCACCACAACATGGTTTTACTCGTCAAAAAAATTGATGACACGGCCGTTCTGGTCGGGACGAATGTGGATAAAGATAGCCAGATGAGGCGAATTCCTGTCTCTCTGGCCCCCGGGATCAGCGAGCTGGTGGCTGGGAAAAAGCCTGGTGACGTGATCGCCAAAGTCGATCTTGATCCTTACCATCGTTCGTTTGCAGGGAGTAGCACCCACATTTTCTCAAAAGAGCTGAACGATAAAGCACTTCGCGAGGCAGTGAAGGGCGGCAGGGCTTATGTTTCTCACGACTGGATCTGTAATCCGGAAGGCTTTTGGGTAGATGTGAAAGACAGTCAGGATAAAAACATCGGAATGATCGGCGATGAATTGAAATTTCAAGCCGATAAGAGCCAATCCGTCCACGTCCGTTTACCTGCTCCATCAGCTTTGGTTAGGATCATTTGCGACGGTCAGGTGGTTGGTGAATCGACGAATTGCACTGAAGCGAAATTTAAGGTGGAGAAGCCTGGAGTTTATCGAGTGGAAGCCTTCCAGATGCTCGATGGCGAATATAGGGGCTGGATTTATGCGAATCCGATATATATTCGCTGATCGATTTTCATTGAGGCGAGCCATTTTCAATTCGGTACGTCGGCAGGTGGAGGCAGTGGCTCGTTTGATGAAGATGGAGCAGGTGGCACGGATTCAGGTGGAATGATAGGTGAAAACTGTGGAATAGGGCTGCTTGAAGGGGCAGTGGTGGTAGCCCTCTGACTGGAATTTCTTGAGGCCCGACGGGCGGCATTGAATAAAACAATCCGTTTTAATGCAACCTGTGCAGCAGCCTGAGGTGTTTCACCTTCACCTTCAATCGTCTGTGGTTTTGAGCCATTGAGACTGGCCATTTCACATTCGAGTTTTAATCGGCCACCAGGCGTGCCTTGTAAATGGATATTACGAATGCCAAGCGATTGCATTTTACGCATCATATCAGACCATGATGGTTCGCTCGCCGACGAGTCGCTTAATTTGGCACCAGTAAAGCCGGCTGAACCGACGTTGGAGTCGAGCTTGGGTGGGCTCGTAGAGAGATCTGATGAACCAATGACGGGTGGTGGTACCGATGGAGTTCGGGCATCAGCCACATTTGTGGACAAGGCAATAGGTGGTGGAGTTGTTGCAGAGACAGCAGAGGCCGCCGATCCATCCGGCTTAGGGCTGGTCGAGTAAGTGCTGGTGGTTTGATCCGGCCAATGGATGGAAAGAGGCGGTGGAGGCGTTGCAGGCACAGGAATTGCGGATACGGGAGTGGTGGAATTGCCAACCGTTGTTGTTGCTGTGTTCAACTGAGCGGCGGGCGGAGCAGGTGGGAGACCAGGCTGAGGGTCGGCTGGAGGCGGACTTGCAGAGGCTTGAGGGATGGCTCCAGGCACGTTTGGCAAGTGGGCAGGCAAGGCGGCGGGCGGAGTATTTGTGATCGAACCCAGAGAGATCACGCTGCCGACCTGCTGTTTGTGATAAAGATAGTTGACGGCAGTGGTCAGGTTATGTTCGTTGAGCATACCTCCACCCGCGAAAGCGGCGGCGGCCAACACCATCAGGCTCATCAGTTTCTTCATGGTCCCGGCTCCGCCGAAAGTGGCCAAACGCTTTATCAGAAATACCTTAAGACTATTTCAGATCGATCCATCGACAGAAAAGTCCGGAGCAAGCGTTTATGGTGGCTAGGCATACTTCTATTGAACACCAATTCGCAAATTAGGACAAGTCCGACTACGTAACTTTCTTATCAAACGAGTGTTGCGCCATCTGGTCGCCTCGTTCCCTGTGACTGGAAACCCATTAAATACGGTCCGATCTGGACTTTTCACCTGACCTCAACAGGCTTTGATTGAACCAACCCGCCCGAAAACTTTTCCAAATAGTAACCGTTGATTTCGAACCTTTTTCATCACATGTGAAGTTTTTCCTGAATCCTTTTGTTGTTATTATAAATAAAGCCGACCGTCTCGCAAAACCTTCGGACAAAAACCGTATTATAATATAAAATAAGGGTTTACAACTTATTTGTACAAGCACTTAAAAGCGTTGCAAGTACAATTTGTCATGAAAAATACTACACGTGAATCATTATTAGTACGACCTGTTGAAGAATCGTTACAAACAATTGACTGATCAGGGTATTGCGTATCGCTTAAAGCTCGCATATTATGGAATCAGTTCAGCAAGGTCTAAGTTTCAAGATTGATTGATCTGATAACCGAATGAGGAATGACGGAGAGTCTGAGACGATTGAGAGAAGGTTTTGACAAGTTCCAGGTTCATTCGAATGAACGAGTCGGGCGACTGCTGCTGGATTCTGGAATTTCAAGGCTGGAACCATCTGAGAGTTGATTCGTAATTGCGGTGGGGAAGGACGAGGCGGG
>CAMBZY010000022.1 GCA_945872325.1 Candidatus Kuenenia stuttgartensis
CTTTAGCTGAAGATCCTCATTTATGGAACTAGTAACACAATGACCGAAAATCGCCAAGCGGAGTTTTTTTGATTGCCGTTCGCTGACTCGGTTTCCTAAATTGCTCTCTATCGTTTCAAGGAAACCCGCCAGGCCAAACCCTTGGGCAATCTGGGCGATATGCGTCGAGTCTTAGATTGTTCATTTGCGATTTGTTTTAACTTTTTGCTTGCATTGCTCTTAAAAAAAACGAAACTAGGATTTCTGGGAGATTTCGACATCGACATCATCATCATATGACTCGGGAACTTCACTTAAACCATGTTCAGCATCAAACGAATCGCACTGTTTCTAGTGTTTCTGGTTGGCCAGTCTATCCAGGCGGCAGACGCGCCCGGGATCACTCACACGTCTGTTTTTGGTCGTGAGAAGGACATTCACAACCATGCTCCGTGTGTGACTGAATGTCCTAACGGCGACTTGATTCTGGCGTATTATACAGGTCATGGTGAACGGAAGTCGGACGATGTCCGGATCGTTGGTCACAGGCTTCAGAAAGGTCATGAGAAATGGTCGGCCAGGATGGAACTTGCGGATACGCCTGGATATCCAGACTGTAATCCGGCAATTTTTGCGGCCCCCAATGGCGAACTCTGGCTCTGGTACCCGACGATTATCGATCACCAATGGGAAGGTGCTTTGCTTAAGTATCATGTCAGCAAGGACTTTCAGACCCCAGGCAAAGCCCCTGTCTGGTCTCGCGAAGGCGTTTCGCACGTGACACCTTCGAAATTTGCCGACCAGTTTGCAACTGCCATTAAGGCCCAGAAAGTGGATGTGGTCGCGAAGGCTGTCCCGCGCTGGAACAAGCTGATTGAGGTGACCACGGAGCGTTCCAAAAACGAGCTTTATCAAAGGCTTGGATGGATGCCCCGGGTTCGCCCACTCGTACTTTCAACTGGTCGCTGGCTTCTACCGCTTTACACCGACACTTACTCGGCTGGCCTGTCCTATTACACGGACGACCAGGGCAAGACCTGGAAGACGTCTCAGGCCATGATCGGTCTGGGGAACATTCAGCCAGCCTTTGTCGAGCGTAAGGATGGAACCGTCGTTTCTTATATGAGGGACAACGGCCCGTTCAACCGGATCCGGACTGCGGAGTCGAAAGATGGTGGAGAAACCTGGTCGCAGGTCACTTCCACAGAACTCCCCAACCCTGGCGCTGGAGTGGACACGATTCGGCTTCAAAGTGGTGCCTGGCTAATGATTTACAACGATCTTACCGATGGCCGATGGAGCCTGGCCTTGAGCCTTTCAGATGATGAGGGGAAGACCTGGCCGATCACTCGTCATGTGGTCCGGAATCAGGAAAAGAAGGGTTCTTACCATTATCCGAGCCTCCTACAGTCGAAAGACGGACGCATTCACGTCCTGTACACCGATGGTGGGATTCCTGAAGGCAGTACGATGACCCATGCGGCGACGACAGAGGCGTGGGTTCGTGGTGGTCATGCGACTCCCAAGCCACCTGCGAGCCCGCTCAGCGATGTTGCGAAGCTGCTTGGTGCGACTCCTCCAAGCAAATAAGGCTTGACTGGATGGATTCTGGCTCGTGGAATGCCGACTCAAAAGGGACCTGCGTTCGACAGGTCTCTTGCTAATTTCACTGGATTAGGGCAAAATTTGTACCATGTTACAAGGCGTAGCGGTGAGTCCTGGAGTAATCGTAGGCCGGGTGTACAAGATCGAGTCGATCTTACACACAGGCGACTCCGTACCGCTTGCTGCGCCTGAGCTGATTATTCCCGAACAGAACCGTTTTGATCAGGCTTTGGCCAGAGCTGGTCTCGAGCTCGAAAGTATGATTCAGAAGGTGGAATCGCAGATCGGCACGGAAGAGGCCGATATTTTTCGATCACACCTCGGAATGGTTCGCGACCCAAGCCTTCGCCAGAAAGTTCATGCGCAGGTTCAGTCACATCAGATCACGGCACTCTCTGCGCTTCAGTCGGTGATGAAGCAATATGTGAGTCGATTTGAGAATTTTGAGCAACAGGATTATTTCCGCGAACGGCTTGCCGACCTGCGTGACGTTTTCGGAAGAATTGCAGCCGATCTTGTCGTTTCAGAACAGGTGGACGGAGCATCGCGGATCCCTGATTTCGGGACAGATCCGATCGTGATTGTAGCTCACGAGATTCTTCCGAGTCAGTCGATGAGTCTGGGCGAGCAGGCGATTGCAGGAATCGTGACAGAAATCGGAGGCGGCACCAGTCACGCTTCGATCCTTTCCAGAAGTCGCGGAATTCCTGCTGTCACAGGCATTTCGAACATCACTCATGAAGTGGCCAACGGCGATTTGATAATCGTCGATGGCCGCGATGGCCATGTCCTGCTCAGGCCCGACCCGGAAACGACTGCAGCTTATCGCAAGCTCCAGCGAGAGTTTATCCACATCAAGGATAAGCTCGTTGAAAATCGCGATGATCCTGCGGTTTCTGCCGACGGGACGCCGGTTGAACTTCTGGCAAATATCAACAGCGTGGCCGATGCCAAAGCCGCCTCTCTGATGGGCGCGACAGGAGTAGGACTTTTAAGAACGGAATACTTGTTCCTAACCCACCAGGATGTGCCTGACGAGGAAGAGCAGTATCGCTATTACCGTCAGATTGTTGAGGCGATGAACGGCCTTCCCGTCACGATTCGTACGCTTGACGTCGGTGGTGACAAGTCGGTGCCATACCTCGGCCGTCGTGTGGAAGCCAATCCGTTTATGGGCTGGCGTTCCATCAGGCTCGCATTTGAACATCCAAAGCTTTACGAGACCCAGATTCGAGCCATTTTAAGAGCCGGCGCACATGGCCGTGTCTCCATGCTTTTCCCGATGGTCACTACTCTGGAAGAACTTAGATTCGTAAACCGGATGGTGGATTCGTGTCGGAAATCGCTGACCAGTGAAGGACTTGAATACGGTCAGGACGTTCGAACCGGAGTCATGATTGAAGTGCCTGCTGCAGCCATCTGCATCGACGCCCTATTGCGGGAAACTCAGTTTATCTCCATTGGCTCAAACGACTTGATCCAATATCTGATGGCCGCTGATCGCGACAATTCCAAGGTCTCGCACCTTTGCGAACCGCTCTCGCCAGCCGTGATCCGAGTGCTTGGGATGATTCTTGACGCCTGTAAAAAGTCAGGCCTGCCGGTCACGCTTTGTGGCGAGATGGCCGCCCAGCCTCGATCGTTCCTGATCCTCTTTGGTCTCGGGCTCCGCAAATTCAGTATGAGTCCAGCCTTTGTGCCGGCCATCAAATCACTGCTCTCAAGCGTGACCACAGCCCAGGCTGAACGGTACGCCCACCACGTGGTTCAGCTTAAAACCAGCGAAGAAATCAAACACTATCTCTCCGAACGGCTTAAGGAAATCTCCGCCGACATGCATTTATTTGATAGCAGTTCGTGACGTTTGAATCACAATCTCCTTTGATTCTCAGAAAGAGTATTCTATGAAATGCAATTTTTGCGACCATGAGCCAACGCATGCCTGTTTAATGTGTGGAGTTTTTTACTGTGAGGATCATGGCGAGCATGTAGAGCCATTTCCAAGAAAGCAATTCGCATTAGCAAATAGCCTTTGCCAGAAGTGTACCGAGAGATACAAAAACAGTCAAAAAGGCGTGTCCAGAGTATTCTTGATTTTAGGAGCACTGATATTGATATTTGGAATCGCCACGTCCATTTCTACCAGTCAATTCATGCCGGGCGGAATATTTATATTTCAAGGGGTTGCTTTCATTACAATTGCGAAGTTTTTGTATTTTAGAGCATCAAAGCATGCAGATCATATTTGATCAGAAATAGAGACGGCCTCAGAGATTTCCTGGAGAAATAAACGAGATTACCGTCTCCAATCTAGCCGCGGTTCGCTTATAAAGCGCTATTTAATCTACGGCTTGAGCTTGACTTCGATCCTGGCTGAGGTCACAGACTCTGGATCTGGCCGCTGTTTCAGGCTTTCCCAGATATTTTCAAGAGTCCGCATAGGCTGCATTTCAGCAACGGTTTTCCCTTTGAATTTTACTCGAACAGGCTGATCCAAATCGGCTTGCTTATCGTTCAGAACGAGTTGAAACTGGTCAATTCCATCGGCTTTTTCCACTTCAAATTCCTGGCCATTCCGGCTCACAACCAGTTCCTGCCCGGCCCTGGCTTGCTTGGGATCTACGGCAAGCCAATAAAACCGGCGATGAATCACATCATCCTGACGCCAGGCGACCCGATCCGGATTTATATTACGCGAGAACTTTTGCATCCAGGGTATTGCAATTTTATCCTCACCATCCATCCAGTGCCCTTTGCCTTCATAAATTTTCACAAAATGCGTATAACCTTTCGGATCATTCTTTTGCATTTCATCGAGTTTAATCGACCAGTCACGAGCGATTTTGTTACGATTATAAGCGGCATCATTGCCACCCATCTGTAATGCAAACGGAAGATTTCGCAGACCCAGTGGCTGCGTTTCGTTGGGGTGCCCCGCCATCATTCCAGCGGCTGCCAATTGGTCGGCCATGCGTGGAGCAAGCTGATAGACGCCATCACCTCCAGCAGAATATCCCATGATATAAACCCTGTTTGGATCAACACCTTCAACGATAATCATGTCCTCGATCAGTCGGGTGTACATCTCGTCGATATGGCCCTGATGCCAAAGATCCCAGGTGTCGGTTGGTGCGCGAGGGACCAGATAAATCCCCTCTTCAAGCTTGTACAATCGTTTCTGATTCTCCCATTGGCGATCGTTCACCGCCTTGGGGGCACCGCCTCCACCATGCATGGATATCCATAAACTGTGGCCATTTTTCGGCTTCTCGCCGAACTTTTTATAGGTGAAAGGCATCACCTTTTTTCCTATTTCCAACTTGCCTGATTTTAATTCCGCCTCGCGTTCTGGCTTCACCTTTTCAGAGTGCTTCGACCAGATGAGTTTCGCAGCTTTCTCTGCATCCACTTTGGTCAAGGGAGTTTTTAATACAGATTCCAGTTCTGTGACGGAGCTTGACGCTTCCAGAACCGATTGCAATTTCGTGATGACTGCCGCTGAGGATTTTGTCGTCTCTTCTGACTGAATGGCTGAAGGGACGACCGCAAGTATCATGAATACCGACTGGAAGATCGCTTTATTTAATCGCATGAACAGGCCCTTTGAAATCGATGGTTGATGGATGATCGAAGCGAGTTTGAACACCGTTAAATCAAGGCAGTTTCAAGTCTGCTGGCCCCATGTCAGGCATGGCCAGTTCACCTTGTTTCTGAGTCACTTTCTGCTTGTCCATCAGTACCCATTTATACGTTTTACCGCCAGCAAGATCGAGCTTTAAGCTATTTTTAAGCTGAACCTGAGCGACAATCCGACCATCCAGCCTGATTTCCATTGTCTGGCCAACGGACTCAACGCCTGAACTTATTTTCACTGTTCTACGAGTCGTATACCAGCGGGTCACATCCTCACTTGGAACCGATTTCAATTCACGGTTCCAGATCAGAGGAAAACTCACGCCAGTTTTACGATAACTTGTGGCATAAATCCGGTTCATCGGGTTCGATTCGTTGGCCTTCGATGCATTATCGAGAAACCAGGTTTCATCAAGCCGGCTCGGCTCACAGGCTCCGACAAACCTCCATTGATCAGTGAATACTTCCACCCAACTGTGATTCCCGCGAACGGTCGTCCAGCTTGGTGTTCCAACAAATCGGGCGGGAATACCGACTGCGCGGCAGGCGTCGATCAATAAAATTGATAACCCGGTACAGCTTGCAAAACCGGCCTCTGTCGATTCATACGGGCTTTGATCTGGTTTGGGACGTTTGGTGGCGTGATATTTTACATTTAGTGTTTTAAACACTTCGATGTTTAATTTCTGGACGGCTTCGTCGGCCGACTTCAATTCGCGAACCATTGGTAGAAATCGATTCATGAAGTCTGATCGCCAGTCGTCGCGTCTTTCATTGACTGAAGCGTATGGCAAGACTTGTTCAAAAAAAAGTTCGAGAGGTACGGATGTAGCCCAGGGGCTGGCATATCTGGCGTCGTAAGCCAACTGAACGTTTTTCAGAATAAATTCTGATGACAGTGTTTTCAGGTCAGATTCCGGCATGTTTGCCACGAGAAATGAAACGGCAGCACGGTGATCCTGAGGGGCTTTCTGAACTGCGGTGGTCCAGATATCGGCTTTATCGCCGGCTAATTTCAATTGATCTGCAAATGCCATCCGATAGGCTTCAGGAACCAGTTCCAGGCTCTTGTTTTCTGATGCATTGATCGTCGAAGACGAATGAAGGCTGACGGCAATCAGCCAGCAGATTTTAAAATACGATTTGAGTTTAAAGTGATGATTCATCATTAGATCCCACCTGTTGGCTATGGTTTTTCTAAAACCTTTGGAACGCACTGACTCCAAACATATCAAACTTGCATCATAAAAGCCAGATGCCCCAACGGCTAAATCGGTCACTTGATTGGATCTTCTCGCCACTATGCGAAATCTGAGAAACACTAATGAAAAAAGCCCGAAATACATTCGGGCTTAAGAAAACCAGATTTTGGATCGCATGACAATTATTTAGGTGAACTGGAATCGCGGGTCCCACTGGCCCTGACGATCCGTCCATCGAGTCGGCCGACCTCTTGCCAGACGTGTTCCGCGAGCCGTTCCACGCGGCCCTTCACGTCATTCAGGTCACCACTTTTCAGGGCTGCCAGTTCAGCCTCGAGAATATTCGAGAATCGCCTCAATTCTTCGCGATTTTTTCGAACACCTTCGAGTCGCAAAGTTTCAAATTTTTGGTCGGCAATTTGCCGGTTCTGTGCAAGATCGCCGTCGATTTTAACCACTTCCTGGCGAATCAGGTTCAAAGAAGCTATTTGATTACGGGCAATCGCGGAGTCTCGATCCTGTCTTAATGCAATCAGTTCCAGTTTTTCCTGGCTGACTTTCGAATCGGCTGTCAAAATCTCAATTTTTTTCGCAGTTTCATCGGCCTTCACAGCCATCGAACGGCGGATTGCCTCACCTTGATTGAGGAGTTCCTTCTGAATTTCCGTGGTCTTTGTCAGCTCGACAAGTCGTATTTGAGCTTGAGCCAACTGAGTTTCCAACGTTCTTAATTGAGATTCCGTCATTTGGACGGCCTGCTGCACCTGGAATTGCTGATCTCGGGGGCCCATTCCTGGAGTCATCCAGACAATCCAGGCCCCGGTTCCGCCCATGATCAATGAGGCTGCCAGAGTTTTCAGAGTCTTAAAATATTTATTACGTTTCTGATGACGATAGGCGGCCTGAGTATCTTCAAATAAAAATCCGGCAGCAGGATCGTCAATATGCATTCCAATTACGGGGTCCATGCGATCCGTAAACATGTTGGAGAGCCGGCCTTTATGGTCGGTTCTTCGATCCATGTCGATCACTTCTGCCACAAACGGTTTTCCACCAAATTCTTTTTCTTGTGACATCGACTGAACCCTTCCATGGGACTTGTGACGACATTCGATTCAAAAATCTGACCGTCGCGTCACTTCCAACTTCCTGCTATCAGTCATCGACCATCGAGAGTGTTCGACCTCATGTCGATCTGGACCGGCCTCTCTGACAACCTCTGACCACGACCGATTCTGACGATTCTGACGGATTTATGTCATCTTAGACAGCTTTACCGCCAATGTCAATCTTATCGGATACAAGACAATAGATTCGCGACTTTTTGATCTGAAAACAAGCGGGTCAAAGGGATCTCCATCCAGCCTTTTTGAGACTCAATGGCCGCGTTTCTGTGGATTTGGGGCAGATTGTGGATTTTGAAGATGGGCAGGAGCGACCGGTTTAGAGGGAGCGGCGGGGGTTTCCGTGACAGGAGGCATGGCTGGGCCACCGATTGGAGCAGGTGCAGGTCGACTGGTCTTGACCTTCATTTCTCTGGTTCCAAACCGCGAGATGATGTAAGTGCCGCTGCGTGGAGAGACTTCGATGTCGATCAAAGCTTTGTTGTCAGCATCTTCCAACAGGGCGTTGAACGTTCGGTAGCCATGATACGACTCGTCAAATGATGGCTTCTTGCGCTTCATCGTGTCTTTGATGAGCGACGCATAAAGCACGTCATGATTTTCACGTGTGAGAGCATTGCAGGCATCGATCAGAAGACTGAACGCTTCGCGTTTGCGTTCCGGCAGATCCGCCTGAATGGTGGCGGTCATTTTCTGTTCGTTTTCTTCAATCCGCTCGAGATCTTCATAATAAATAAATTCGTCGCAATTATCTCTTAAAAGCTCGCTGGTAGAGCCTTTCATACCCATCCCAATGACGTGCCGGCCGTTCTCTTTTAATTTACTGACCAGTGGCGAAAAATCACTGTCGCCAGAGACGATCACAAACGTGTCGATGTGGGGCTTGGACCAGGCCAGATCCATGGCATCGACCACGAGACGGATATCGGCCGAGTTTTTGCCGGTCTGGCTTCTGCGAGGAATTTCGATCAGTTCGATGGCCGATTCATGGAATGTGGCGGTATAGGCTTGATATCGGTTCCAGTCGGCATAGGCTTTTTTTACGATCAACTTGCCTTTTTCGAGCAGACGCTCGAGGACTTTCTGAATCTCGAACCGGGTTTTCTTCTGGTTCGAATAGCCTTGAGCGAGATTCTCAAGGTCGATAAATACAGCGAGATTGTGTTCGCGACCGGTCGATTTTCCAGGCGTGACGTTCATGAAAAGTTTCCTGGTCCATTCGTGATCAAGTCCATCAATCTCATGATCCTGACGAATGTTACATTGATTTGAAACGCTTTTGCAAGCATTCTATTGGATTGACCGAGAGCTAGAATTGGAGACGATTTCCGCATCCATGGTACGGTTGGTCAGGCTTCAATGCAAGTGCTGGAGGCATGAAAAAAGCGATAGTTGTTGGACAATCACACCTGTATCCGATAAATTAGTGAGATCCGATCAATCCATGCCAAAATACCAAGCGATCCATTGCACAATATAACGATATCATCAATGGCTCGCTCAACCGATCACAATTGCAATATTGCAATTTAAACTCTTTGGAGTCGCTGGAATATGAATCTGCTGACCACCCTGAACGGCTCGATGATGGAAGGCTTTTTCCCAGCAGGATGGGATCTGGCCAAGATCGACGCCTGCTGCTCGCACCCTGCCAACGCCATTCACGAACGAAGGCCCTGGTGGAACGAAGATTTTGAGCTGGTGGAATGTAAAACCATCGAAGATTTTGACGTGAAGATGGGCCACGAAATTGCAAATACTATTCGAGTGGCTCGTGCTGAAGGGCGTCAGCTTTCGATGATTCTGCCGGTCGGCCCGATGGGGATGTATCGTTGGGCGGTTTATTTCTTAAAGGAGTGGGGCGTGAAATGCGATCACATTCATGGATTCAACATGGATGAATGGTCGGACGCCGAAGGCAACACACTGCCGGCCAGCCATCCTGGAGCTTTTCAGAATGCCATGGAACAGGCATTTTATGGCCCTCTTGGAGACTTGACGGTGCCTGAAAAGCAGCGCCATTTTGCGACAAAGAAAAGTCTTCCGCACTATGGTGAAAAGATTGCTGAATTGCGTGCCAATGGGGCCCAGCATGTGGTGATATTCGGGATTGGCCGGGTTTGCCATATTGCATTTTGGGAGCCTCATTTTGCGGCTGAATTTGAGAGCGTGGAAGCGTGGAAGGCACAGACGCACCGGATTGGAGCACGCCTGCACCCTTTGACGATCGAACAAAATGCTCTGACGAGTTTCAAGAGCCGAACGACGCTCGTTCCTGCCTATGCCAATACCATCGGGCCGGCATTGTTTGTCGGAGCTGACAAGATTATCGGTGGAGCTGAAGGGCAGTTTGGGCGAGGGATGCAGTGGCAGGGAATGAGTTTGTGGATGACCCTCAGGTATGGCCCTGACATCTGGATTCCGTCCACTTTCATGCCCACCCAGGCAGGGCGACTGTTTTTCACCAGCGAATTGGCTGGGCCTCTTGAGCCTGAAATGAATTGAAATTCGACTCTTTTTTTGGGATGATCCATCAGAGGACTTGCCAGAGAATGGTGAGTCCTCTGACCTTTTTTTATGGCAAGTTCGTATTTGACTCAAATCAGAGATTCCAGTTCGATTCCGAGTCGTTACCAAATGTTCTCAAGAATCGATCTTTTGCGAATTCAAGAACTTGATATAGTTTGGAGACTGGGTGGCTCTCATCCCCAACTAGTACTGATTCAAGGAGATACGAATGACAAATGGAAATCAGAAATTTGATCCGAAAAATCGGAATGGTCGCTGGATAAAATTAGGTCCAAGAGTTTATATTCCGTGCGTATTCATGGCTGGTTTAGCCATTGCGAGTGCGACAGGCTTGACTTCGTGGATTATCTTTGGAGTTTATGGAGTGGCCAGCCTACTGACTTTCGGCGCCTATTTTATCGACAAAGCGGCCGCCAAAGCTGGCAGATGGCGCACTCCTGAGAAATCGCTGCATATGCTGAGTTTGATCGGTGGATGGCCTGGCGCGATGGTCGCACAACAGCTGATTCGCCATAAGTCAAGCAAAGCTTCATTTCAAGTGGTATTCTGGATCACCGTAGTTTTGAATAGCGTGGTATTAATTTGGACTTTTACATACGATCCTGAAACCATCGGAAAACTGATAAAATCTGCAATCGGAGTCTGAATACCCAAAAATCACTCGCCGACTAATGCAACCAAGGCCATCAAAAGAATTCCAAAGACTAGTGCAAGGGAGAGTTTCACGCGGTCGTGGCTGTGGAAATGCAATTCCGGCAGGAGGTCGCTGAGCGAGACGCAGAGAAATGTGCCTGCGGAGAAGGCCAGAGCGGCCCCGGTCATGGTCTGGATTGACTCCTGAGGGAGCATGGAGAGCCTTGATTGACCAAGCTGGAACAGGATGGCACCAAGCGGAATCATCAGGGCAAAGATCAAGTTGACCAGGTGGGCCAGTGCTGATCCTGTCCCACCGCGCTTCATCAGACTTGTGATCGTGAGTGCATCGGCGGGTTTATGAAGTAAGGTGGCCAGAAAAACGCCACTTGAAACTGTCCAGGCTGCACTTGCAGAAGCGGCTTCGGCCGATGCCAGGGCTAGACCACCAAGCAGGGAGTGCAGAGCAAGGCCGACTGTGGCTGCCTTCCAGTGAAATCTGGCGTTTTGGCCTTGAGGCTCTGCATGATGATGGTGCGTATGGTCGTGATTGCAACTCGCGGTTGGAGCTTCAGGTTCTTCAAATTCATGGTGGTGGAAGCTGAAAAAGCGTTCGATCATGAATAAAGTGACCAGTCCTGGCAAGGACCAGGCGATGACCCCCGGGCCGCCAATTTCAGCCGCTTCGGGAAGCATGTGCAGAAGTGCAGAACCGAGCATCACTCCAGCAGAGAAACTCAAATAGACTTGCATCCGTATGTGAGTCACGACCCGGACGAGTGGCACAAGACCACCTCCGACGCTGGCAGTAACAATCATCAGACAGTATGCGACGAGTCGGCTGGACATGTAAAAACGAGTGTTCTCAAGGTGAGTTACGAAATTCAGCCGCTCATCAGGCCAGAATGCTCCACCCATTTTCACGGGTGTGCCGGCCTTGGAGCGGCTCATGAAATTTCTATCTGAATCGATCAGTTTCGCGTGAAGTCAGGCTTCGATGCGAATATCAGGCGTCGCGCTTTGGGCCTGACTGGCCAGGGGCGAGCTTGCGATACTTGGTCTTAGGCACGTTGTACACGCCTTTATCGGCAGACCACTTGCCATCTTCCTGAAGCAGGGCAAGACGTTCAGGGCGACGCAACACATTGCGAACGCGAGACATACCGCCACCGATTTTGAGGCTCTTATCAATTGACATGATCAGGTATCTACATTTCCAGAGAAGCGTCGGGGAGTGCCCGATGCGTGGATTCCAATCTCTCCGATTTAAGTATATTCTCGTTTCAACAAGTGATTTGTCAAGCGAAAATACCGGCAATTCTCGAAGATAGCCTGAATTGGACATCAAAACAGGCTCTATCAACCATTCTAAACAATCACGGCAGCCACACGATTTTATCAGTCGTGTGGCTACCTGAAATTCGAGTCAACCGTTCGTCACTTGGCCGAATTGATGGCGGCCTGAGCGGCTGCCAAACGTGCCACAGGAACGCGGAATGGTGAGCAGGAGACGTAATCCAGGCCAATTGCGTGGCAGAAGACTACGGAATCTGGATCTCCACCGTGTTCGCCGCAGATCCCGAGCTTGATGTTCGGGCGGGTGCTGCGTCCCTTGGTGATGGCGATTTCCATCAACTGGCCGACACCCGTCTGATCGATCGATGCAAATGGATTGCTCTTCACGATTTCTGACTCTTGGTAGGCTGGCAGGAATGATCCGCTATCGTCGCGGCTCATGCCCATCGTGGTCTGAGTCAGGTCGTTCGTGCCGAAGCTGAAGAACTCAGCTGATTCCGCAATCTCGTTGGCTGTCAAAGCTCCACGAGGCACTTCGATCATCGTGCCAACCTGATAGGAGAGCTTCACGCCCTTCTCGGCTTCCACTTGCTTGGCTGTTTCGTGAACGATGGCCACTTGCAGGTCGAGTTCTTTCTTGAATCCGACCAGCGGAATCATGATCTCAGGCTTGCAGGGGATGTTCTCAGCGATGCACTGGGCGGCGGCCTCAAAGACGGCACGGGCTTGCATGCGGGTGATTTCAGGGAACCGGATGCCCAGACGGCAACCACGGAACCCGAGCATTGGGTTGAATTCATGAAGCTCGTGCACACGGGCCATGATCCGCTCAACCGGTACGCCGATCTTGCGGGAGAGGTCCATTTGCTGTTCCTTGCTGTGTGGCAGGAACTCGTGCAGAGGAGGATCCAGGAAGCGGATGGTGGCTGGAAGGCCGCCAAGGGCTTTGAAGATACCGAAGAAGTCGGCTCTCTGGTATGGCAGAAGCTTGGAGAGGGCGTCTTCACGGTCGGCCAGAGTGGTCGAGAGAATCATCTCACGCATGGCATCGATCCGGTCGCCTTCAAAGAACATGTGTTCTGTGCGGCAAAGACCGATTCCGACGGCCCCGAAGGCGATTGCGTTTGAGGTTTGCTCAGGCGTATCGGCGTTGGTCCGAACGGTCATGCGGGTGGCGTCTGCACACCACTTCATGAGCTGCTGGAAGCTTTCGAATTTCTCAGTCTTCTGGGCTTCCACATCGCCATTCAAGAGGCCGGCGATGATTTCGGAAGGAGCCGTCTGAACCTTACCGGCATAGACTTTACCGGAAGTTCCGTCGATCGACAGGAAGTCGCCTTCCTGATAGACCTGGCCGTCCACCTTGACCGTCTTGGTCTCGTAGTTGACTTCAACGCCGGCGGCTCCACAGATGCAGACTTTGCCCATCTGGCGAGCAACCAGAGCGGCGTGCGATGAAACACCACCGCGAGCGGTCAGAATGCCTTCAGCTGCGATCATCCCGCGAAGGTCTTCAGGGGAAGTTTCGACGCGAACCAGAAGAACCTTTTCGCCACGCTCAGCGGCTAGAACAGCGCGTTCTGCGTTCAGATAGATCTTGCCGGTGGCTGCACCAGGGCCGGCTGGAAGGCCGGTTGCGATGACTTTGGCTTTTTTGACTTCGTTGTGGTCGAAGACAGGCGCCAGAAGCTGTTCGAGCTGGTCAGCAGGGTTCCGGAGAACGGCTGTTTTCCAGTCAATCAGGCCTTCCTTCTGCATGTCCATCGAGAACTTCAAGCCGGCCATGGCCGTACGCTTGCCGTTACGGGTCTGGAGCATGAAGACTTGACGATCCTGAATCGTGAATTCAAAGTCTTGAACGTCTTTGAAGTGCGTTTCGAGAACTTCGCGAATTCTGTCGAGTTCGTCATAAGCGGAGACCATGACGTCTTTTAGCTTGGCGACTGGATCAGGTGTACGAACACCGGCCACCACGTCTTCACCTTGGGCGTTCATCAGGAATTCACCGTAGAATTCCTTGATCCCGTTGGCTGGGTTACGTGTGAATGCCACGCCAGAGCCGGAGGTTTCGCCCGTGTTGCCGAAGACCATGGCTTGAACGTTGACGGCGGTACCCCATTCGGTTGGGATATTGTACTTACGGCGGTAGACCATGGCCCGGTCGTTCATCCAGGAGCCGAAGACGGCGCCGACGGCACCCTTGAGCTGGTCCCATGGATTGGCTGGGAAGTCTTGGCCGGTACGGTCTTTAA
The DNA here is from genome assembly GCA_945872325.1 of Candidatus Kuenenia stuttgartensis. Classification (GTDB taxonomy): domain Bacteria; phylum Planctomycetota; class Planctomycetia; order Isosphaerales; family Isosphaeraceae; genus QWQI01. Next base: position 14,254 of record CAMBZY010000022.1, read on the forward strand.
CAAGCTTTTTGAAGCGTGAGACCAGTTCCTGAAGGTCGCCCACGGTGAGCTTGGTATCTTCGACGTTGTGGTCGTGATAACGCTCTTCTTTAAGATGTTCGATGGTCAGTTCGAACGGGTCGTTATCTTCACCTTCACGTTTTTGGACGCCCATAACGACGTCGCCATACATCTGAACGAATCGGCGGTAGCAGTCCCAGGCGAATCGCTCGTTGCCGGTGGCATTGACGAGGCTTTGAACCGTGTCGTCGTTGAGGCCAAGGTTGAGGATGGTGTCCATCATACCGGGCATGGAGTCGCGGGCGCCGGAGCGGACGGCGACCAACAGAGGCATGGCGGTTTTG
>CAMBZY010000023.1 GCA_945872325.1 Candidatus Kuenenia stuttgartensis
CTGATATTGCAATAAAAGCGGCTCAGAAAATCAATCCGGATAAGTTTTCTCCGAATCAGAAGTTTGAATGGGCCTTGTATTTTGCGGAATCACGTGGCAACATCGCTCAGCAGAAATATGCTCTCGAATCCTGGTTCAAACTCGATCCATATCAACCAGTTCTTCTTTCTAAATATGCCACGTTTGCGACAAATGCTGGAGACGCGTTATTATCTCAAAAGCTAAGAGAACGAAAAGCCGGTATTGATCGTGCATTGGAGTCGTACAATAAATCGATTATGGCTCCGGAACCACCCAGAACAATCGATGAGTTATTGAAACTTTCACAAACTGCATATTCGTGTGGTCGTCTATTGGAATCAAGTATACTTTGTCGATATATACTGAAACAAAGTCCAAATCAGGGAGTGGCTTTGGCACTTTTGTCAGAAATTGAGAAATCGGAGAATGATGTCGCGCACTACATCTCGCAGTCATCAAAGCTTTTGTTAGACTGGGTAGGTATTGAAGCTGTTCATGATCCAAAAATGGCTGTGAAAGATTTAAATCCTCCGATACAAATACCAGAATATCGAGACGATTCACAGAAGGCACATCTTGCATTTCAGTTTCGCAATGGTGAGACTGAGATCCGTCAAATGCCGGTAACTTTAAGCAGTGGAGTTGCCCTGATCGACTATGACAAAGATGGTTGGGTCGACGTTTTCGTCCTCCAGGGAGGAGACTTTCCACATATAGTCGGAAATCCAAAAAATGCGACCGGCGACCGCTTGTTTCGTAATCTTCATAACGGAACTTTTGAAGATGCCACGGAAAAGTCGGGTCTGCCTTTAAATAATACGGGATATGGCCATGGAGTTTCCGTAGGAGATATTAATAATGATGGCTTCAGCGACCTTTTTATCACGCGATATGGATCATACCTTCTCTATGTAAATCAAGGCAATGGCCGTTTTGTCAATGAAACCGATAAATGGGGGCTCGGTGGTCATCGCGACTGGCCAACCTCATCTGCCTTCGCAGATCTTGACAACGATGGTGACCTGGATTTATATGTCTGTCATTATGTCGTCTGGGATGAGTTAAATCCACGCCTTTGCCGAAATGGAGAAACCCTGGGATATATGTCCTGCAACCCTACCTCTTGTAAAGCTCGTCCTGACCATTTATTCCGCAACGACAATGGAAAGTTCACAGATATCAGTGAATCATCAGGCATCACCAATGCTGATATCGATGGGCGAGGTCTCGGTGTTGTGGCCGCCGACTTTGACGACGATGGATTAACCGACCTTTTTGTAGCCAACGATAAGTCCGCCAATTTCCTTTTTCATAACAAAGGAAAAATGCATTTTGAAGAAGTCGCCCAGATTTCCGGAGTCGCCGGTAGTGCGGAAGGCAGTTATCAGGCTGGAATGGGTGTCGCATGCGGCGATTATGATCAAGATGGTCGAATGGATTTAGCCGTAACCAATTATTATGGTGAATCCACCACACTTTATCAGAACCTCGGTGGACTTGTTTTTGCAGATCGAACTGCCTCCTCAGGCCTGGCATCCGCATCGCGTCTCAGGCTCGGTTTCGGAATTGCGTTTACAGATACCAATAATGATGGTTTTCTTGACCTTTTTACAGCGAATGGGCATACCGATAATATGGGCGACGTGCCATACCGAATGCCTGCCCAGATTCTGCTTGGGCAGAAGAATGGCCGATGGCTTGACACGACAGACAAAATCGGTGAACCACTTTCCATTCCGCATTTAGGGCGAGGTCTTGCCGTCGGCGACATCGACAATGATGGACTCGTAGATACAATACTCTTACCCTTAAATGAGCCTTTGGTATATTTCAAGAATACAACTCAAAACAAGAATCACTGGATGAACATCACTCTAATCGGTACGAAATCGAATCGTGATGGAGTTGGGAGTAGGATTCGATTAAAGTTTGGCACTAGAACTCAATTTGCAGATCGAATTGGAGGCGGCAGTTATCAATCAGCAAACGACCAGCGAATCCATTTTGGATTTCAAAAAGATCAAAAACCAGATTTTCTGGAAATTCGATGGCCGTCAGGTGGACTGGATCGAATCGAGAATCCACCTTATGATATGGAAATCAAAGTGACTGAAGGATCGGGAAAAGCCGAACAGATTGAACGATCAGGACACCAGAAGCCAGATTCACCAAGTCATACAACCACTGACAGGAGCAATGCGAAATGAATACGAAACCGACTTTGACAGGCATTATCACAGGATACGGCACCAAGTTGCTGATTTTATTGACCTTGATGTCAACTCTGATTGTCGGATGCGGTGGTCAAAACGAAAGCAGCTCAGAAATCGCCCCAACCGCGACTGCAAAACCAGCCAGTCCTACAAAAACTTCGAATGAATCCGTTAAGGCAAAAGTGGCAAAGATTGCCATCATTCGACTCAGTAACCCTGATTTCGGCAGCGAAGCGTTGAACAAAGATATTGAAGCTGGTATCAAACAATCCATGACTCCACATCTTAAATATGTGATCATGGATTATGATGCGAAAGGTGATTTAACTGCGATCTCAAATCTGATTGACAAGTCACTCTCTAATGGGGCTGACGTGGTTGTGACATTACTTGATACCACAACAGATATATTAGTTCGCAAAAAGATTCAAAAGCCAGTGGTATTTGCCATGGCTAACCAGCCAATTGCGATGGGACTTGGCAAGACTGATACTGTCCATGAGCCGAATATCACAGGAGCTTACTTGCCTCATCACTTGACTCTGACAGTCGAAATTGCACGTGGAAGCCTTCCAAAGGCAACCAAGATGGCGATTCTTTTTGATCCAACCAATTCTTTGAGTGTCATTCATAAAGATGCCTTTCTAAAATGCAAATGGGCCGATGTAGAATCTGTTGTGACAGAATATCAACAGAATCAGGACTGGCCAAAACTGATGAAAGCCTTGAAATCCAAGGATGTATCAGCAGTTTTGCTTACAAACGGACTGGGATCTCAATCTCAGGTCGTGATCTCTGAAGCAGAAAAGGTGAAATTGCCAGTTTTCGGAACATTAAGCAAACAAGCAGAGCAAGGCGCCATTTTCACAAGAGAACCAGGGCTTCGATGGACTGGATTTGAAGTGGGACGACGTCTGGGACGCATCATCAATGGCGAAGAAGCCGGCAAGATCCCATTTGTCGAGGGCGACCATTATGTCACAGTCGTCAACACGGAAGCTGCAAAACGAATCGGTGTCACCATTCTTCCAGCAATTATGCGAGACATTAAAGATGTTGGTGGCAAATCGTTTGTGGCAGGAGCAAAACAGTGAGTGTTCCTAAACGCAAAAGTTACTCAACAATCATTGCATTAGGCGTACTTATGTGCGCCATATCTGCTTTTTTATTGAGTTCGAGCAACATATTTTCAACGAAATTGGATCGTCCGGTAAAATCGACCACTGAAAGGTCTCAACGATCAGACTCCCGAGTCCCTTTAATTTCCGAACAGTTTGTCGATGATAGTGGGTATGGAATTGCATTTCCGTATACCCCAGAGATTCTCGACCGTACCAACCTTGACTTGTGTTATAAATCCGCCCATGATCGGTATTCAAAAGGAAAGAGCGAAATTCAATCGCAGTTGGAAACGCTTGAGAATCAGCAGATAAAGCCTGTGGATTTCGATGAAAGGCGATCAATTCTCATATTGTTTATGGGGCTTCTAGAAATGTATGAAGGACATTTTCAGGAAGCAGACAAACTGTTTCTTAAAGCCGACGAAGAAAACGCTGATATCCCCCGAGAATTCCGCGCAAATTTGATCGCACTCAGGGGCATATCTGCCCTGAGAACTGGCGAACAAGAGAATTGTGTCGCATGTGTTGGGGCATCCACATGCATTTATCCACTCGTAAATGAAGCTGTTCACCAGAATCAGAATGGATCCAGATCAGCGATTCAGTTTTTTCAGGATTACTTGAAATTAAGGCCAGAAGATGTCGGTGTGAAATGGCTGGAACATGTCGCAAGATTAACCATAGGTGAAAAAACCTCCGCTCATAATCATTTGATTTCTCTCGATTCAAGTTGGAATATAGACCCAATCCATACAAAAACAAAATTATTTCTCAATACAACACAAGAGACCGGTGTAGGTATTCGTGGACCAAATATGCTCGGCGGGAGCATTTGGGACGACTTTAATGGCGATAATCGGCCTGATCTTTTCATTACATCTGGTGACTGGAACCGTGGTGCCTCCCTATTTATCCAGAAAGCCGATAGAACTTATGATGACATTGGAGACAAATCCGATTTAAACCATCAACGCATGGCCGTGAATACATCATCAGCTGATTACGATAACGATGGTGATTTAGATGCACTTTTATTAAGAGGCGGTTGGGAAACACCTTATCGGCTCACACTACTTCAAAACAAGGGTGATGGGTCATTTGATGATGTCACTGTAAATGCAGGCCTAAGCGAGCCAATTGCAACACAGTCCGCAACCTGGGGCGATTATGACCTGGATGGCGATCTCGATTTATACGTCGCTGGTGAATATCATGACAGAAATTCAACCGCTTTGAATCATAACAGACTCTATCGCAACAATGGTGATGGGACTTTCGTAGATGTTGCAGAAAAAGCCGGCGTGATCAATCAGGCATGGGCCAAAGGTGTCGTTTTTGGCGACTATAACAACGACGGCAAGCCTGATTTATACGTGAGTAATATGAATGGATTCAATCGACTCTATAAGAATCTTGGTGATGGGACTTTCAAGGATGTTGCACCTGAACTGAATTTAATTGAGCCTATTCGAAGTTTTTCATGCTGGTTCTGGGATTACGACAATGACGGCCTACAAGACCTTTTTGTTGCAGGTTTTGGTGCGAGCTTACAGGAAATGGTCATGGACATGTCGGGAAAGAATCCGGAGAAAGCTGAACGACCCAGACTTTATCGGAATGTTGGTGAAAAAGGCTTTGTGGATGTCACTGATCAGGCTGGTTTAAATTTTGTGACATTACCGATGGGATCAAACTTTGCGGATTATGACAACGACGGAAACCTTGATTTTTATCTGGCAACAGGTCGACCACCTTATTCCATACTTATTCCAAACCGGATGTTCAGAAATGTCAACGGCCAGAAGTTTCAGGATACAACCGTGGAAACTGGAACAGGACATTTACAAAAGGGGCATGGTGTCTCATTTGCAGATGGCGATTCTGATGGGGATCTTGACTTATTTGTCCAGACTGGTGGCCAAACACCAGCAGATAAATCTCATAATGTCTTTTTTGAAAATCAGAGTTCTGGCAAACACTGGCTAAAACTCAAACTCGAAGGTACAAAGTCAAATCGATCTGCGATCGGCACAAAGGTTGAAGCAAGTTATCATCTACCAGATGGAAGCCTTCGTAATATATGTCGTGTTGTAAGTTCAGGATCAAGTTTTGGTGGTAATAGCCTGATCGTTCATATAGGACTTGATCTCTCTATGATGGTTGAAGACCTTAAAATCACCTGGCCAAGCGGAATTATTGAGTCGTATTCACAAATCAAGGCTGACGAGTTCTTCCATGTCAAGGAAGGAACTCTCAGACTTAACAAAGTCCTCATGAAATAGTCATCCACACGACTAAATTATTCATTTTGGCATTCTGGCGTTAGTGATTATCCAATACAGGGAATGGAAACACCGGGTTATATTGATGCTCGCTTTTCATGATTTTTTCCAACTTGCTCATCATTTCAGGATTCCGGTCCGCCACATTTTCAGACTCTGAAGGATCTTTTTCGAGATCATAGAGTTCTGTTTTCATAGTATTTGCCGTCACCTGAATCCGTTTTACTGCATTTGGATTCGATCTTTCACGCCGAATAAGATTTTGGCGAACAGCCTTCCATTTTCCTGACCAGACAGCTTGCTGTCCTCCATACCCTGGAAATTCCCTGTATAAGAACGGGCGAGGTAATTGAGATTGTCCCAATAATATATTCGAGAAGTCGATGCCATCAATCCCACTGGGAATTTCCATTTTTAAACCCGCAAGAGTCAATAGAGTTGGTAACCAGTCTTCGAACCCGGTCATGTGTGCTGAAGTGGTATTTTGAGGAACTTTTTTTGGCAATTTCACGATCGTTGGAACACGCACTCCGCCTTCATATAGCGAGCCTTTTCTGCCTCTTAGATCACGTGCCGATTGAAAAAAGTCTGTATCTGTTCCACCAAGCCTATCATAAAGTGGACCATTATCTGACGTAAAAACAACGATCGTATTATGGGTCAGACCAAGTGATTCGATCTTATCCAGAATTCGACCAATGGACGTATCCATGCGAGTGACCATAGCAGCATAAGTCGCGTGAGGGCTATAGTTTGGCAAATATCCACGCGATCCGTCATAGGGCGAATCCTGAAGTTTTCCCTGATATTCACCAAGTGAATCACCAGGTACCTGAAGAGCAAGGTGTGGGACAATTGTTGGATAATAAAGAAAAAACGGCCTGTCGCGATTTTGCTCGATAAATTTCAGCGATTCATCCGTAATCAAGTCCATTCCATAATTTAGTCCTGAATATCTTTTAAAGTTGTCCGGATTATTCAAGTCAGCCCCTGCTTTCATTTTTTGGTGTGCCGGAAAATCTGGGTTTTTAATCTCGACTTTTAGATCATTATCCCACAGATATGTCGGGTAATTGTTATGTGCTTTGGCTTGACAATTGTATCCAAAGAATCTGTCAAACCCTTGCTTGACTGGCCTCCCATCGGTATCTGGAGCACCTAGCCCCCACTTGCCAAACCCACCTGTTGCATATCCATTCTCATGAAGAATCCGAGCCAGATTTCGCGTTCCAGGCTTGAGTGGGAATTGCCCTTCCGGCTTCATTTCGCGATTATCCCTGATTTGTGCATGGCCAGGATGGAGGCCTGTCATCAGCACACATCGACTCGGAGCACAGACTGCATTTCCACTGTAATGCCGAGTCAATTTCATTCCTTGGCCGGCGAGTTTATCCAGCGTCGGTGTTTTAATCTTTGTCTGCCCAAATGGTCCAATATCACCGTATCCGAGGTCGTCGGCAATCAGGAATACGATATTAAGAGGGCGTTCACCATCTGTCTTTTGTGTTGCTGATGCAACACATGCGAAACTCAATACCATAATGAAAAGGCACGTCGTTTTTCGAACCATATTCATATCTGATCCCTCTCCTTGATCCACCTTGAGTCGGAAGCTCGAACGAGCTCTTGAAGTGTTCATGCTTGACATTACAAATACCAGATTTTCTAAGTCACAACCAGTCCTTCGTTTTGCAATCAGATAAATTGGTTAAAGAACTCTGTTGTTTTTTGCCGGAAAGTGGTAGGATAATTTATCACACTCCTCTCTCCTCTATCTAGAATTCGAAGCGGGACTCTCCCATGGAACGACTTCTATTTTCGAACCACTGTTTAACTGTCACACGATTACTTTTCATCGCATTGGTATTTTCTGCGAACATTAAACTGCATGGTGAAGAAACAAAAGCTCTTTCTTTCAGCGGGGATAAGATCCAGCAGGTACGAAATATTTTATCGGACAAATGCTTTTCCTGTCATGGTCCTGACGAAAAGAAACGCAAAGGAAAACTCCGGCTCGACTCGAAAACAGATGCTTATGCCATGCGAGATGATGGATTTCCAATCTTGCCTGGAAAGCCTCAAGAGAGTTTGATTTATGCACGTATGACTAGTTCGGAGAAAGACGAAGTTATGCCTCCTCCGAACTCCGGAAAGTCGCTGAATCCTCAAGAAAAGGAATTGATGAGGGACTGGATTTCAGCAGGTGCCCCGTGGGCTGATCACTGGTCATTTATTGCTCCAGTCAAGCCAGAGATTCCGACGGTAAAAAACCCAAATCAGATTCGGAATCCAATTGATTCATTCATTCAAAAGCGACTTGAAGTGGATGGTCTGGAGCCGAATGAGGTGGCGAACCGAGCGACACGGGTTCGGCGATTGTATCTTGATCTGACAGGCCTTCCACCAAGCCCTGAGGAGCTCGATTCCATCCTGTCGGACAACTCGCCTGACTCTGACCAGAAATTGGTGAAAAAACTGCTTGATTCCCCACATTATGGTGAAAAGTGGGCGCAGATGTGGCTTGATGCAGCCAGATACGCGGACTCGGATGGCTATGAGAAAGACAAGGGGCGGCAAGTCTGGGCATGGCGAGACTGGGTCGTAAATGCATTTAACCGTGATTTACCTTACGACAAATTCATTGTTGAACAGATTGCTGGCGACCTTTTGCCTGATGCAACCGATTCACAACGGATTGCGACAGGATTTTTACGCAACTCGATGATCAATGAGGAAGGCGGAATTGATCCTGAGCAATTTCGAATGGAGGCCATGTTCGACAGGATGGATGCCGTTGGTAAGTCCATACTTGGTCTTACTATACAATGTGCCCAGTGCCACAACCATAAATTCGATCCTCTGACACAGGCAGAGTATTACGGTATTTTTGCATATTTAAACAATTCGCACGAATCTACAACCGCCGCATACACGCCTGATCAGGAGCGTAAAAGGGCCGATGTTCTTCGCAAAGTTCGCGAAGCCGAAGATTTACTGCGTGAGCAAAATCCTGATTGGCAAACGCGGATGGCCCAGTGGGAGCAGGAAATAAATGGCCGGAAAGCGATAAAAACCGATTGGGAAATACTCAGGCCATCGCTCGACGCGAGTGGTGGACAGAAACATTATCTGCTTGAAGATGGTTCGATTTTGGCTGCGGGATATGCTCCAACCAAGCACTCCACGGAATTTTCGGCTGTGACAGGCATGAAGAAAATCTCGTCTGTCAAATTGGAGCTTTTAAACGATCAGGATTTACCATTAAATGGGCCAGGTCGATCGATTTATGGGCTTTTTGGCCTATCAGAATTCAGTGTCATGATTGGCCCTAAAGGGAAGCCTGGGGAGGCCAAGAAAATCAAAATCATCAAGGCGACCTCTGATGCGAATCCTCCTGAGAAGATTTTAGATCCTGCTTTTAATGACAAAACAACTGTAAAACGCGTGACAGGTCCTGTAGAATATGCCATTGATGATAAAGTGGAGACAGCCTGGACCACGGACATCGGCTATGGCCGCTCGAATGTGCCTCGCCAAGCCGTTTTCGTTTTGGAAAAGCCTGTAGAACTGCCTGAAGGTGCATTGATAACGATCAAGTTGAACCAGAGTCATGGTGGCTGGAATTCGGATGATAATCAGAATAACAATCTTGGTCGATTTCGATTATCTGTGAGTTCGGAGAGCGATGTTGTGAGCGATCCGATTCCTGGTCGAGTTCGCGAAGCGCTTGCAATTGATCCTTCGAAACGTACGGAAATGCAAGTTGCGACAATATTCAGCCACTGGCGTACCATTCCGCCAGAATTCAAGAATATCAATAATGAGATCGAGAGGGCATGGAGTGAGCACCCACAAGGCTCTTCGCAACTGGTTTTATCGCAGCGTCGTAAGATGAGGCCGACGTATCGTCTGGAACGCGGGGACTTTTTAAAACCTAAAGAGGTGGTGAATACAGGTGTCCCTGCATTCCTGAATCATTTGGAATCATCTGCTGGTGAAGCGCCCCGATTGCAATTTGCAAAATGGCTTTCAGATCGAAATGCGCCGACCACAGCTCGTTCGATCGTCAATCGTGTCTGGCAATCTTATTTTGGTACTGGACTGGTTGCAACTGCTGAAGATTTAGGGAGCCAGAGCGAAGCACCAAGCCATCCAGAATTACTGGACTGGCTGTCAGTGGATTTCATGGATCACGGTTGGAGCCTGAAGCACCTGCACGAGACCATCACAAACAGTTCGGCTTATCGTCGATCCTCAAAACCGACTTCGTTACAACTACAAAAAGACCCATATAATCGGCTTTTAGCACGTGGACCACGTCAGAGAGTCGATGCAGAAGGTGTCAGAGATATTGCACTGGCTGCAAGCGGATTATTAAATCCAACCGTTGGCGGACCAAGTGTATTTCCTCCCGCTCCTGAATTTCTTTTCAAGCCACCAGTGAGCTATGGACCGAAAGTGTGGCGAGAGGATAAAGGGCCAAACCGATATAGAAGGTCACTTTACACATTCCGGTTCCGCTCTGTACCATACCCGGTTTTACAGACATTTGATGCACCTAACGGCGATGTATCGTGTGTGCGTCGTGCCAAATCGAATACTCCGATGCAGGCATTGGTGACACTGAATGAAACGACTTTTGTCGAATCTGCTCGAGCCCTGGGATTAAAGACGGTGGAAGAGGGTGGGAAGAGTGATCATGAGCGAGCGACATTTGCATTTCGAAGATGTTTAAGTCGTACTCCTACGCGTCAGGAATTGGCTGTCCTGATCGAGATGAAAACAAAGACATCTGACTCTGTTGCATCCGATTCAGCAAAAGCCTTGAAACTCGCAGGCATAACAGCAGCAAAAGTATCCGCGTTGGAGTCCAAGGCGACTCCATCGGAATTAGCAGGCTGGGTTGCAGTGAGTCGTGTTCTCCTCAATCTGGACGAGACAATCACTAAGGAATAATGGGTAAACGAGTCATTTCCCCGAAGATTTCTCAGAAAAGCATGAAATAGAGAGTTCAGCCATGAAATCAGATCAAGATCGTTTACGAAGTCGAATTGCAACAGCCATTTCCAGAAGATGGTTCATGGAAGAGTGCGGGGTTGGCCTTGGTACGTTGGCTTTACGATCCCTGTTTTCAGGTGAATATGCAAGTGCGGATACGATGAAACCAGTGGATCCACTGACTTCCAAGAATCCACATTTTCCAGCCAAGGCCAAGAACATCATTTATCTGTTCATGGCAGGTGCACCAAGTCACCTGGAATTATTTGACAACAAGCCACAGTTGACCAAGTTTGACGGTCAGTTGCCACCCGCAGAGCTATTGAAAGGCTATAGGGCCGCATTTATCAATCCTAATTCGAAGCTATTGGGCCCAAAGTTTAAATTTTCAAAGGTTGGCAAGAGTGGTCAGGAGCTTTCGGAATTATTGCCACATCTAGCAACTATTGCAGATGAAATTGCAATCGTAAAGTCCATGTCCACCGATGCGTTTAATCATGCACCAGCCCAGATTTTAATGAACACAGGCAGTCAGCAGTTTGGGAGGCCAAGTCTTGGTTCGTGGGCAATGTATGGTCTCGGTACAGAAAGCCGCGACCTGCCTGGCTTCATTGTTTTTAGCTCAGGGAAAAAAGGCCCATCTGGCGGAAATTCAAATTGGGGGTCTGGATTTTTACCGACTGTTTATAATGGAGTTCAATTCCGTAACGCTGGTGATCCCGTTCTTTATCTCTCAAATCCTGAGGGAATTGATGAAACCACTCAGAAACAGACTCTGCAAGCGATCAATCAACTGAATCAATACCATTTGAATTCAGTCGGTGATCCTGAGATTGCATCCCGCATCAGCGCGTTTGAAATGGCTTTCCGGATGCAGACAAGTGCTCCGGAACTGATGGATATTTCGCAAGAGCCGAAGCATATTCTTGAAATGTATGGGGCTGAACCTGGCAAACCCTCGTTCGCAAACAATTGCCTGCTTGCTCGAAGAATGATCGAACGCGGAGTCCGATGCGTTCAGCTTTTCCACGAAGCCTGGGATCAGCATGGCAATCTGGTGAACGATCTGAAAGCGAATTGCAAGGATACGGATCAGGCCTGTACAGCACTTGTCAAAGACTTAAAACAAAGGGGTCTATTAGACGAAACGCTCGTTATCTGGGGCGGTGAATTTGGTCGGACACCCATGGTTCAAGGTGGTTCTGACGGACGAGATCACCACCCAAATGCATTTTCCATGTGGATGGCTGGCGGTGGTATTAAGCCTGGTATTACAATCGGAGCATCCGATGAACTCGGTTTTAATGCTGTTGAAGACAAGGTGCATGTTCACGACCTTCATGCAACAATTCTACATTTACTTGGTTTTGATCACTTGAAATTAACCTATCGATTTCAGGGGCGAGATTTCAGGTTGACAGACGTTGCTGGAGAAGTCGTCCAGAAGCTATTGGCATAGATCTGACCCACTTCACGATCTACGCTCTTTAAGCCTCTCTCCTATCTGGTAGATCTTTTTCTGGATCTCTGAATTGAGTGGGTCTTTCACAAGAATCTGACGAAGCCATGCCATTGCGACTCGATCACGACCAGATTGAGCCGCAATGTCAGCAATCTTTTCGAGCCACAATTTATCATCCCGATACAAGGATGCTGTGGATTTTTGTGCAAGATCCTCAAGCCTATCAATTTGATTCAATTGGGATTCATACTTCCTGGCAAGCTCCGGTTGCTTTTGAAAACGCTGAACCTGAACCATCAATTGGTTGATCTCCCGATCAAGAGGTTTATTTTTTAAAGCCTGATTTAAATCCGATTCAGCACGTTGATAGTTTTTTCTGGAAATTTGAATCAGGCTTGAGATTCGATAAAGTCTTGATTGGAGGGTCGCATCATATTTTATATCCATTTTAGCTTTAGCTTCACCCACGATTTTTTCCGTAAGATTAAGATCTCCACGATCCCAGGCGATTTCTGCATTAAGAATCTGGAAACTGATTAAGATTGTATTATCTGACTGATTTTCAACGACTTTTTCTGTCAGCTTGGAGGCACTTTCAAAATCGCCCTGAAGCCTAAGATGATCGGCAAGTGCCAGTACAGAGATTGAGTCGGTTGGATCTGCTTTGACAAACGCTCTTAGGAGTTCTCCAATTTCGCGGATCGCCGCATCTGGCCGACGACGACACGTCCAATGGATCAATTGATCTCGGTTTAACGATGATAATTCATCGAGTTTAGCATAGCATTGATCGCGTTCCGGGAGTCGATTCTGGATGTCGTAAATGCTGGCCAAAAGAGCCCACGCCTCTGTTTGTTTTGGTTCAATTTCTACAGATTTTTTTAAAGCCACTTCTGCCTTTGATGCAAGTCTCGTACGGATAAAATGCAATCGACCTTCATTCAGTCGTGCCAGAGAGGCCAGTTTATCCTCTCCCTGAATTTTTTCGAGCTGCTCAATTGCTCGATTCGGATCTTCAATTTTATCAAAATACGCCGCAATCTGGAGCCGGTCGCTTGAAGATAGAGCTTCTTTATTCTGAATCAATAGTCGATTCACTGCTTTCTCAACAGGTTTCAGATCAATGGAATTTACAGGTTTCAAAAAGTTATTCAGAGTTTCACGATCCGACTTCGGATCGGATAATGCCCCACAGCCTGAGATTTGCAAAACAATCGCTGAGAAAAGGACCAGGGCAATTTTTTGATTCCATTTCATTATTTCGAAATGGCTTCGACTTATTGTACCGGGAATGCAAGGATCCATTGTGATTTGATTCATTTTGACTCGATGATCGTCAATTCCTGATCGGTTTTGACCTGCTGGATTTGAGTGACTACTCCTGATGGCCAAGTGACTTTGACCTCTTTAATCAGGTCTATTGGCCCTAAACCGACCGTCAGGCGCGGGTCATGCGTTGACATTAATCCGCACCCACCTTTGCGAAGTCGGGTAATTTTTCTTGTTTCTGTCTGAATTTCAATTCGAGCACCAATACCATCACGGTTGGATTTCATTCCGACCAACTTTAAACGTATCCAGTGTTTTTCAGAAAGGGGCGAATCGTTACGTAAAACACTCGGATTATTGTCTTTATGCGAGATAACCAGATCCGTGTCACCATCGTTATCCAGGTCGCCCCAGGCAATTCCTCGCCCAACGTGTTCCGACTTAAAATATGGTCCAGCATTCGACTCTAAATTGATAAACTTAATGCCTTTGTTATTACGGAAAAGCAGCGGAGGCTGTTCCTGACGCACATTTTCACCTAATAGGTGGCGGTTTTCATCCAAATGTCCATTTGCAACAAAAAGATCAGGCCATCCATCCATATCGAAGTCGGTAAGTGTTGTACCCCAGCCTACATGCGGAAGACTGGCTGGAATGATCCCCCAGGCTGCGGAAACATCCATAAACAAGCCTTGGCCGAGATTTCGGTAGAGGGTATTTGGCTCATTTGCGAAGTTGGTCACAATGATTTCAGGGAGTCCGTCGCCATCGAGATCCTCCGCATCTACTCCCATACCAGCCTGAGCATGACCGCGATGATCGAGTGCCGCTCCACTGGCTGAAGTGGAATCTTCGAACGTTCCATCACCCTTATTGATAAATAGAAAATTGGGGTCCTGATCATTGGCTACATAGATATCGGTTCGACTGTCTTGGTTGAAGTCGGCTGTAATCACTCCAAATCCATGTCCATCTGGACGATTGATTCCTGCTTTTTCGGAAACATCGACAAATTTTCCGGCGCCTAGATTTTTATAAAGAATATCAGGGGAAGGGCGTATCTCTTTGGGGTCGCAATAAAGCCTGACATTTTTTTTTGTGTCTCCACAGAACCGGTTATCCTGCGGATACTTCCAGTCTCCATATGTACTTACATAAAGATCAAGAAGTCC